>NZ_PIZC01000025.1:0-5838 GCF_019325145.1 Actinomyces sp. 594 | reverse complement strand
GGCGTCCCACCCGAATCCCGGGTGGGACGCCGCCGCATCACAGGGTGGAGCTAGGGGGATTCGAACCCCCGACCTTCTCATTGCGAACGAGACGCGCTACCAACTGCGCCATAGCCCCGCAGTAGGACCGATCGTAGCACCGTAACCGTGGCCGCCCGCAAATCGCACAGCAGTGACACGCAACACCGGCTCCTGAGCCAGCGGGCCAGCGGACTCAGGCACCTGCGCGGCGTCGTTCGAGCACCGCCTCCAGATCGATGGGGTGGAATACCGGCTCGTCAGCACCCGCATCAATGCCGGCGGTGGGGTAGGTACGCACATTGCGAGGACGTTCCGGAACCGGGGCGGAATCGAATGCCGGCTCCGCCGGGGGCTCGTAGCTGCGGCGCGGAGCCGGCGCCGCCAGAGTGTAAGTAGGCGCCGGGACGCTAACCGGATGCCAGCCCTGAGGCGGAGTCGCCGGGGCCTTAACATCACCAGCCCCAGCATGACCGGCGCGGCCGCTCACCTTGGGCGCGGAAGCCGGGCCGCGCGGCGCAGGCGGCGCAACCGCGAGTGCGGGAGCCGCATCATCCCGCTCGTCTCCCGCCTCGGGCTCCTGGTCGGCCGCGTCAGCCTCCGCCGCCGGCAGAGGCGACTCATCCACCGCGCCACCCCCTAAGCCGGCCGCATCAGCCGCATCCGCAGCATCCGCAGCATCCGCAGCATCCGCCTGGGCCGCCGGATCAGCCGCCCCCTGCTCCGCGAGCCCGGCATCCAGCTCACCGGACAGCGGCGCATCGGCGCCGGCAGCCGACGCATGCCGGTCCTCACCCTGCTCAGCCGTCTTGGCCTCTGCACGGGGCCTCACCGCCGTCCCAGACTCCGCCGGCTCATCCGCAACCAGGCGGCGCCCGGCGGCACCGCCGGTCAGCGTGGTCAGCTCACGCTCGAGCGCAACAATCCGCCGACGCTCACGCAGATCGGATACGGCAGAGGCACGAGCCGCCCGGCGCCCCGCAACCGCTGACACACCCAGCAGGCCGGCGGGAACGAGCACGGGCCACCAAGGCATCGCGGTCACCCCGGCAACCACGAGGACGCCGACGGTGACGCCCAGCAGGATGAGCGCGACCGTGGCGCGGTGCGAGGCGGCCACCCGACGCCGCTCGCGGCTGCGCTCATGCGCAGCACGCACGCGTTGCAGCTCACGCTCCTTGCGCAGCGCGCGCACATTCCTGACCTCGGGCCGATTCATCGCCCTCACCTCCGGTCGGCGTCGAAAAATCGTGGTGTGCCCACCGCAGCAGCCACCCTCCGCAGCGGCTGCACTTCCCGTTGCGAGAAGCCGCAGCCCAGAGGAGTAGCGGTCCTCGGCATTGGCCATCCCCATCGCCTCGCGGCGCCCTACCAGGAACGGCAGCAGGTACACGGCGAGAACCGTTACGAGCGCGACCAGCGCCCACGTCTCGATTCCCACGGCTCAACCGTAAAGGGGCGGGCACCCGGATTTAGGGCACTTACCCGGCGTGTTGGCAGGAATTGCGCCCGCGTTTTAGCCGCAAATTCTCTGCGGTGTGAGCTAGGCCCATCCATCACACCTCAGTTTTCACATTCGTCCCAATCGACTCACAAATCCCGCTTCGGCCACGCGGTCCTCGGCGACGACGGCGAATACAACATGATCCTCCCAGGCGCCATTGATGTACATCAGCCCCCGCTGCACCCCCTCCTCCCGCAGCCCGAGCCGCCTGCACACAGCCAGGCTGCGGGCGTTCTCCGGCCTGACGTCGATCTCCACGCGATGCAGCCCCACCTGCGGCCCGAGCAAATGGTCCAGCACCATCGCCACCGCAAGCGTCATCACGCCGCGCCCCTCCCACGGCGCCCCGATCCAGTAGCCGACATTCGCGCACTCCAGCGCGCCCCACCGGATCGATGAAACTGACACCTGCCCCGCCAACGCGCCATCCACCTCCAGCACGAAGGGCATCGCCTCGCCTCTGCGCGCCAGCCGATTCTGGGTACGCGCATACTCCCGGAAGGACCCCAGCACGTCGGGGCTGCCTGGCGGCAGCGTCGCCTCCCAGGGCGTCAGGCGGGCGTCGTCGGCCAGGCGCAGCCACTGCCACTGCGCCTCATCGCCGGCACGGACGGGGCGCAGACTCACCGTGCTCGGCCCGCGTGCCAGCGAGCGCGCCGTCACCGCGGACTCGGTCAGGCACACCGGCCACGGAAAACGACGCCGCCACCCCCACAAACCGCCGCTGCCTACCCACCCAGCCAGACCACCCAGATCGCCAAGGCCACCGCGACAACCGTTTGCCACTGCTGCTCCCGCCGCTCAGGCGTCAAGTAGCAGACAGTGCAGCGTGTCCCCGGACACCACAGTCTGGGTGTCCTCCGGAACGACGGCGATCGCATTGGCCTTCGCCAGGCCCAGCAGCCGGCTGGCCCCCGGCTGCGCCGTCGGCCGGGCGGCATATCCACGTGCCGGCGAACCGGTCAGGTGCACCGGCACGAACTGCCGTTTACGGGCCGGAGAGTGCCAGCCGGAGGATATCGTCGCCGGCACGGACGCGCGATGGAGATCCTGCCACCCCGCGATCTGCCGCAGCACCGGGCGGATGAAGGTCTCGAAGGCGATCTGCGCGCTTACCGGGTCACCGGGCAGGCAGAAAATCGGGGTGCCCTCAACCGTGCCCACGCCCAGCTGCCGACCCGGCGACATGGCCACGGCGTCAAAACGCACCGTACCCAAAGGCGCCAGTACATCCTTGACCGTATCCCCCTGTCCGACGCTCAACCCGCCGGTGGTGATCAGCACGTCCGCGCGCACGAGCTGGTCCTCGATGGTCTCGGCCAGTGCGCCCAGGTCGTCGGGCACCGCCGCCACCCGGAAGGCCTGTCCGCCTGCGTCGGTCACCGCGCAGGCGAGCGCGTGCCCGTTGGCGTCGTATATGTCTCCGGCGTCGCGCGCATGATCGGGCTCGACGAGCTCGTCGCCAATGGACACGATCACCACCCTGGGCGCCGGATGCACCTTGACCCGGTGCCGGCCAATACCGGCCAGCAGCGCGATCTGCCGCGCCGAGACGCGCGATCCCTGCGGCAGGACCGTGGTGCCCGCCTGCACATCCTCAGCACGACGGCGCACGTTGTCCCCGGCTGCCACCGCCGCCTGCACCTGCACCCGCGAGTGGCCACGGTCCGTGTCCATCCACGGCACGACGGCGTCGGCTCCCAGCGGCAGGGGCGCGCCGGAGTCGATCAGAATGGCCGCACCCGCCACCAGGCGCGTGGGGCGCATGTCCCCGGCCCGGACGGCGTCCATCACCTCCAAGGCGGCGGGCGAGTCCGCGGAGGCAGCGGCGACGTCGGCGGCGGCGACCGCATACCCGTCCAGCCCGGCCAGGTCGACTGCCGGAAGATCAATATCGGCAACTACGTCCTCGGCCAAGACGCAACCCACCGCATCCAGGAGAACCACGTCCAGGGGCGCCGCGGCCCGGGCGATCTCCAAGCAGGCGGCCAGGTGCTCGGCAACGGTACGCATGGGGGCTTGTCCTCCTCCGGCCCGAGTCCCGGCTACGGGCCTACCGGACCAGGCTACCCGTCTGCGGCGGGCGCCCCGGTGGTGGACCACCGAATGAAACCCAGCCGGGCCTATGGGGACAACACCCCGGTCTGCGCCTACACTCCCCCCGCCCGTAACTGCGACAATGCTGCCATGAGCACTCAGGCACGCGTCCTGCCAGACACCAGTTCCCTGGCGGCCAGCGACGCCAAGGAGCAGCTGCGCCAAGTACTGCGCCGCCACCGGGCCACGCACCACCGTCATCCCGAGCACGGCCACAACTCCACCTGCCAGCAGCTGACCGCGCACATCCTGCAAGCCATCGCCGGCATGAGCACCGTAGCCGCCTACGTGTCGGTGTCGCATGAGCCCTGCACCCGGCTGCTGCTGGAGCAGCTGGAGGGAACAGGCACCGCAGTGCTGCTACCGGTGCTCGGCCCGCAGCTGACCCGCTCCTGGGGCTATTTCCGCGGGGTGGCCGACCTGGCCGAGCGCTCTCCCGGGCGCCCGCCGGAGCCGAGCGGCGAGGTACTGCCCGCCACCGCCATCGCCGACGCCGAGGCCGTGATCGTTCCGGCGCTCGCGGTCGACCGCTCCGGCCGCCGCCTGGGACAGGGGGGCGGCTGGTATGACCGAGTGCTGCCTCTGAGACGCAGGGGAACACCGATCTTCGCCGTGGTCCACGACGATGAGCTGGTAACCCAGCCGCTGCCCGGCCAGCCGCACGACGCCCCCGTAGACGCGGTCATCACACCCGACGAGTGGTTCCTGCTGGAGGGATCCGCATTCGCCGGCGGGGCCGCCGATCACCACCGAGACTGACCGCCATGCCGACTGCGGCGCAATCACATCCGCTTCCTACGCCAGTGGTCTTCCGCCTGCCGGCACCACCCGGCAGTCCTGCCCGCCATCCACAACCGCGGTAGGCGACACCCCGCGAGTCCCGCGTTCACAGGGCGGCTGCGCGCACAGCTCACGGATGCCACCGTGTGCATATGCCTCAGCTCCGCCGTCAGCGCCCCCGCACCCACCAGGCCGAACGCAGTCAGAAGCCGGCGCGCCGCCGCCCGCCGCGTCCCTCGCTACTGCTGTGGCGCCACCGCCACCTGGTCGTAGCCATCTGCCTGGGTGCCGCCGTGATCGCCGCGCTGGGGGTGCTGCGGCCCGCGCCGGCAGGGCAGCAGGAGGTTCTCGTCGCCGCGCGACACGTCAGCGCCGGCACGATTCTCACGGAAGCGGACATTGAGGTGCGCGCGGTGGAACAGTCGGCGCTGCCCGGGAGCGGCCTGGTCGGGCCGGAGATCGTGGGCACACGCGCCGCGATCGCCCTGGAGGAGGGGACGATTCTGACCACCTCCATGACCAGCGCCTCCCTGGCCGCCGACCTGGCGCCGTCAGAGCGCCTGGTCCAAGTGCCGGTCGACGTCGGCGCACAACTGGCCGAACCGGGGGCCAGGGTCGACGTAGTGGCGCAACGGGGCGCCACAGCGCCGGACGGGACTGCGGCCGGTGACCCGACCGCAGTCATCTGCTCGGGCGCACGGGTGGTGCTGACCCAGGTGGAGGGAGACGACAGTCAATGGAGCACCCGGACGAAGGTCACACTCGTTACCCTTGCTGTTCCCGCTGTGGACGCTAGTCTAATCGTCGGCGCGGCCACGAATGGTGCGCTCGGCATCGTGCTGAGCCCATGACACCGCCGCCCTTACGCCACGCGGTTGCGGCCCGTCTCCCGAGCGCTGCGCCGTTTCCGCTTCATGACCTCCGCGGGTGGCAGTTCCACACCCTCGCTCGACAACGAAAGGTTCCCCATGCTCAAGGGATTCAAGGAGTTCATCGCCCAGGGCAATGTCCTCGAACTGGCCGTCGCCGTCATCATCGGTGGTGCCTTCGCCCCGATCGTGCAGGCCATCACCGATGTCATCATGGGCATCGTCGGCGCCCTGGTGAAGCAGCCGAACTTCGACTCCGTGCTGCAGTTCTCCATCAACGGCTCCGACCCGATCCAGCCGGGCATCATCATCACCGCCATCGTCAACTTCCTGCTCGTAGCCGCCGCGGTCTACTTCTGCGTAGTGGCGCCGATGAACCGGCTCACCGCACGCCTGAAGAAGGAGGCGGAGGACAAGCCCGCCGAGCCGACCGACGTCGAGGTGCTCACGGAGATCCGCGACCTGCTCCAGCAGCGCCAGTCCTGAGCCGTGCTCGCTGCTGCTCGCACTGGGTCGGCAGCGACAGCCCTATCTGCACTGAAGTGGTGCCCGCCAATGCGGCGGGCACCA
>NZ_PIZC01000024.1:71617-80703 GCF_019325145.1 Actinomyces sp. 594 | reverse complement strand
ACCGCCGCGGCCTGCCGCATGGCCTGCGAGGCGCCGGCACCGGCGCCGCCGGGTGCGCCCACGCCGCCGCTGAGCGCCCCGGCGCTCGTCCCCGCCGCCTCCAGCAGCACCGTGCGCCGCGGCGTGCCGAACTCCTCCGCCACCGCAGCCAGCTCGCGGGACACCGTGGCCCGCAGCAGCGACTCGTCATTCAGGATCGCCTCCAGCTCGGCGATCTCGGCAGCCAGCTCGTCCCGTTCCTTCTCCAGCTCGATCACGGAGAACTTGGTCAGGCGCCGCAGCTGCAGCTCCAGGATGTAGTTGGCCTGCGGCTCGGACAGGTCGAACACCTGCATCAGGCGCCGGCGGGCCGTGGCCGCGTCCTCGCTGGAGCGAATCACCTGAATGACCTCGTCGATGTCGACGATCGCAATCAGCAGCCCCTCCACCAGGTGCTGGCGCTCGCGCCGCCTGCCCAGGCGGAAGCGGGTGCGCCGCTCCACCACCGTCAGGCGGTGGCGGACGAATACGTCCAGCAGCTCGCGCAGGCCGAGTGTGCGCGGCTGGCCGTCCACCAGGCACACGTTGTTGATGCCGAAGGAGTCCTCCAGCGGCGTGTACCGGTACAGCTGCGCCAGCACCGCCTCTGGGTTATAGCCGTTCTTGACCCCGATCACCAGGCGGGTGCCGTGCTTGCGGTCGGTCAGGTCCGCGACGTCGGTGATGCCCTGCAGCTTCTTGGACGCCACGGTCTCCTTGATGCGGGCGATAACCTTCTCGGGACCCACCAAGTAGGGCAGCTCAGTCACCACAATGCCCTTCTTGCGGGCGGTGATGTTCTCAATGCGGGCGGTGGCGCGCGTGGAGAACTTCCCGCGCCCGGTGCGGTAGGCCTCCCGGATCCCATCCAGACCCACGATCATGCCGCCGGCGGGCAGGTCCGGCCCGGGCACGAAGGCCATCAGCTCCTCCAGGGTGGCATCCGGGTGCGCCAGCAGGTGCCGGGCCGCCGCCACCACCTCGGTGAGATTGTGCGGCGGCATATTCGTCGCCATGCCCACCGCGATGCCCGAGGCGCCATTGACCAGCAGATTCGGGAATGCCGCCGGCAGCACCTCCGGCTCGGTGAGCGTGTAGTCGTAGTTGGGGACGAAGTCGACCGTGTCCTCGTCGATGTCCGCCGTCAGCGCCAGGGCGGGGGCGGCCAGCCTCGCCTCGGTGTAGCGGGGGGCGGCCGGGCCGTCGTCCAGGGAACCGAAGTTGCCGTGGCCGTCCACCAGCGGCAGCCGCATGGTGAAGGGCTGCGCCAGCCGCACCAGTGCTTCATAGATGGCGACATCCCCGTGCGGGTGCAGCCGACCCATGACGTCGCCCACCACGCGGGAGGACTTCACATGCGGCCGGTCCGGGCGCAGCCCCATACGGTCCATCTGGAACAGGATGCGCCGCTGCACCGGCTTCAGGCCGTCCCGGGCATCCGGCAGGGCCCTTGCGTAGATGACCGAGTAGGCATACTCCAGGAAGGAGCTGCGCATCTCCGTGGGCAGGTCCTGCTCCACGATGAGATGGTCGGCGGGCGGCGGCGTCGGCGGGGCGGACTTCGGCATGGCCGCATTGTGGCCCGCCGCGGCTTCGCCACGGGGGCAACGACACCCGGGGGTGACGGGAACGATGGCATGATCTGCCCCATGACGTGGACTGCGCAGGCTCGCCCCGGGGACGAGGTCCCCACCCCGACGTCGCTGGTCGACGAGGTCACCCGGGCCGGCTACTACCCCGAGCTCGTGCTCGGCACCCTCGACGTCGCCGTCGCGGGGGAGGAGGTGCTCGCGGACCTGGTCCAGGCCGAGACCGTGTTCGACGACGCCGTCCACCGGCACCTGACGGTACTGGCCCTGACTCCCAGCCGCCTGGTCATCGTCCACGTCGACGACGCTCCGCGCGAGGACGGGCTGCCGGGGGCGCTGGCCACTAGTGAGGCCGTGCCGATCTCCCGGATCAAGTCCGTGGGCCTGACACGCGGAGTGTCCGAGCCGGCCAACGGTGGGGGACGGTTGACGGAGATGACGATCGCGCTGGCATGGGGCTCCGTGCGCCGCATCGACCTCGAGCCCGCCGCATGCACTGATCCCGAATGCCAGGCAGACCACGGACTGACCGGCGTGTCCGTCCCGGACGACATCGTGGTGCGCGTAGCCGCAGGAGTGGAGGGGGATGCGGCCCTGGCACGCGCAGAGCGCTTCGCCCGGATCCTGTCCGGAGCGACAGCCCGGGCGGCGGCGCGCGCATGAGCACCCCGTACCTACGGCAGGTCCTGGCGGCGGCCGCCGCCGGTGCCGGCCTGGCGCTGCGCGACGGCCCGCCCGGGGCGGTCACGGCCGGCGAGGCCCGCGCGAAGGCAGCTGAATGGGGCCTGCTGGGACAGGACGGCGCCGCCGGACCCGCCGGGGTTGTCGTCGTCCTGGTGGACGGGCTCGGGATGCAGCTGCTTCAGGAGCGGCGTGGGCACGCTCCCACACTGCGCACCTGGATGGCCGACGCCGCCTCCGCCCCGGGCGGGGGCAGGGCCCGCACCTGCGTACCCTCCACGACGGCAGCCGCCCTGACCACCCTCGGCACCGGCGCGATGCCCGGGACTACCGGCATGGTCGGATACAGCGTGCTCAACCCGAGCCTGCGACGTCACCTGCGTGCCGGCACGATCCCGGACGCCGCCCAGAACCTGTGCCTGATTACCTGGCAGGATACGGCACTCGACCCGCGCCGATGGCAGGACGTGCCCACCGTCTTCGAGCGGAGCGCACCCGGGCCGCATGCCGGGGCCCGGGCCGCGGCGTCGGCGGTCACCATCGGTCCGGCGCGCTTCGCCGGCTCCGGCCTGACGGAGGCGGCTCTGCGCGGCGCCGTCCACTTGGGGGCGGACCGTATGGAGGACCGTCCGGGTCTGGCCGCCCGCGCCCTGCGGAGCGGCGTCCCCCTGGTGTACCTGTACGTCGGCGAGCTCGACCACGTCGGCCACCGCCACGGCTGGCGCTCAGAGAACTGGCTGATGCAGCTGGAGCGCCTGGACGGGATGCTGGCGGAGCTGATGCGCCTGGTCCCCGCGGGCACCCGCGTGCTCCTGACCGCCGACCACGGCATGGTCGACACCGACGCGGCCCACCGCATTGACCTGACCGACTACCCAGAACTCGCCCGTGACGTCGCAGCCGTAGCCGGGGAGCCGCGTTTCAGCCAGCTGTATGTGCCCCACTCCGACCCGGAGACGGCTGCCGCCGTCGCCGACCGCTGGCGGGCGGTGCTGGGGGAGCGGGCGCTCTGGGTGGGAACCCGCGCGCAGGCCGGCACCCGGATCGGCCCCGTTGGGGAGCGGGCTGAGAGCGTCCTGGGTGACGTGCTGGTGGCCATGGCCGACAACTGGGTCGTCGTCGACCCGCGCGTGCACTCCGCGGGAGCAATCGCCATGCCGGGCGTGCACGGCTCGCTCACGGACGCCGAGATGACGGTGCCGCTGCTGCTGGCCCGCGCCTGACCGGGACTGTAGCCGCCCGGCTACTCCTCACTCCGGCTTGGAGCCGAAGACGATCTCATCCCAGGAGGGCACGGAACGACGGGCCCGCCGCTTGGGCTTGGGTGCGGGCGCGGCCGGCATCTCCGGCAGCGCTTCCTGGGTGGCGTCGGCGTCGTTGGACGTCCCGTCCCGCTCGTCGCGGTCGGTGGCCGGCGTCGTAGCCTGGTGCAGTCGGCTTCCCGCCGGGTGATTACCGGTGTGGGCGCGGCGGCGCTCCGACATGGACACCACCTGCGCCTGCCCCTGTGGCTCCGTCTCGTCTCCCGGGGCGGCATCTTCCGCATCGGGTGCGGCCGCCTCGATGCGCCTGCCACGGTTGGAGGCCAGATCCGCCAGCAGCGCGTCCGTGGAGTCCACCGCGGAGTCCACTGCCGTGGGCGGCGCGCTGTCAGCGGCCGCCGGGGACTCAGGGACGGGCGGGGCCGCTGCCGGAGCGGATACCGAGGATGCTCCGGGAGCCGCGGAGTCCTGGTCGAAGACCGTGGGGCGGCGTCCCCCGCCGGCCTCCGTCAGCCAGCGGGCCTCATCATCCAGGGCGGATACCGAGCGTGCGGTCAGATCGAGCTCCCAGTGCGCCTGCTTCGCCTCCGCTCCCTGAACGAAGGTCAGCACGATCTGCCACGGCTCCCGGCCCTCCCGCAGCGCATCCCACTCCAGGCTGCCTGCCTCCACACCGCGGGTGGCCAGCCGGTCCACGGCAAGCTCGCCCAGGACGGGGGAGTCCTTCTCCCAGCCGATGCGACAGGCCTGCGCCTGTTGCACCGCCCACAGGCGTTCGGCGATAACGGGCCCCTCGAAGCGGCGCACGTGCTCAACGTCCAGGCCGGTGGCTGAAGCGACCTCTTCCGCGCTGGCGCCCGCTCGCATGAGCGCCTGCAGCTCCCGGGGGCGCACTGCCGCGCCGGGGGCGGGAGGCTCCGGGCTTGGAGACAGGGCTGCGGGGCGCGCCCTCCTCACGGCGGCGCGCAGGGCGTCGTCCACGACGATGCTGTAGCGCTCACCGCGTGAGTCGGTCATGACGATGGTGTCGCCGTTGGCCCCCAACAGCTCAAGCTCGATCATTGACGTGGGCCTCCTTACAGTCCCTTGCGCAACCCGAGATGGGCGGGCTGACACATGCCTCAGCGTGCCATCTAAGCCGCTCGGTGTCTGGGAGGCGGGGCCGCGTGGCACGCAAGAGCTCGCCGCCTGTTCGCCCTCAGCCTTTGCGCGTGGCCTGACCAGGCGGTTCCCGCCGCAGCGACGTGGTGCTATGGTGCGCGTGCCCTAGCTCGGAGGGGCGGCGCACATTCGCTGAGCAGGATGTTCGCCGTTCCCGGCAGCGCCCGCCGCTGCCCGAGAGCCCCAGCGAGAGCCGTCCATAAGAGAAAGTGACGAGGCCATGGCAACCGACTACGATGCCCCGCGCAAGAACGACGACGAGCCCGAAGCCGACTCGATCGAGGAACTCACCGCGCGTCAGAAGGATCAGTCCTCGGAGGCGATCGAGGAGGACGAGAACGAAGTCGCCGAGGGATTCGAGCTGCCCGGGGCGGACCTGTCCCGTGAGGAACTCAGTGTGCACGTCGTCCCGCAGCTCGAGGACGAGTTCACCTGCTCGGAGTGCTTCCTGGTGCACCACCGCTCCTCACTCGCCTATGTAGACGAGCAGACAGGCCTGCCGGTGTGCACGGACTGCGCCGGCTGACGGGGCCGACACACAGGCAGATCGAGAGGAGGAGAACCAGCATGGGCCTTTTCTCCCGCCGTCACCGTGACGACGGCATAGACGACGGCAGGGACGACGGCAGGGACGACGCAGCTGACGTCGCCGTCGGCCCGGGCGAGTCCACGCCGAGCAAGCCGGAGGATGTTGGCGTCGGCCCCTGGGATGCCGCCGACGCCCCGGACGAGACCGCCTCCGCCGGACTCGTTGATCTGGGCGCCCTGCGCGTGCCAGCCGTCGACGGCATGCAGATCCGCATGGAGCGCGCAGGACAGGGAGGCGAGGCCTCCGCAGTCGTCCTCATCCTGGGCGGCTCAACCATGGAGCTGCGCGCCTTCGCCGCTCCCCGCACCGCCGGCATCTGGGATGAGCTGCGCGCGGACATCACGGCACAGCTGACCCGCGCGAAGGCCACCTTCGAGCTGGTGGAGGGCGACTACGGCACCGAGATCATCGCGCAGCTCCCGGTGCGTACGCCGGAGGGCCGCACCGGGACCATGGCCGCCCGCTTCATCGGCGTCGACGGCCCGCGCTGGTTCCTGCGCGGCGTCCTCCAAGGGCGCGCAGCCACCGACCCCGACGCCGCCAGACAGCTACGTGAGGTCTTCGCAGGCACCGTGGTTGTGCGCGACGGCGTCGCCCGCCCGCCGCGCGAGATCCTGCCCCTACATGCCCCGGGCGTGACTGCGGCGCCCGAGGCCGAGGAACTGCCGGGACTGGACCCGCTGCAGCCAGGCCCCACCATCGCCGAGGTGCGATGAGCCGGCGCAGCGGGACGGTACGCGTCGCACGCCTGTTCAAGCGCCTGCGTCCCGCGCGCCGCCCCCGCCTGGACTCGGGCGCAGCCGCAGCCGCCGGCGCGCACGCCCCGTCCACGCGCCCCGGCGACATCCTGATCAAGGACCTGGCGCCCCGTCGGCGCGCCCACGTGTCCGGTGTGCTGCGGGCGGTCACCTACCGGCCTGCCTCTGCCAAGCCGGTGCTCGTCGGCCAGCTCGACGACGGCACCGGCGTGGTAAACCTGATCTGGATCGGTCGGCGCGCCATCGTCGGCATTGAGCCGGGCGCACGGCTGCGGGCCGAGGGCATGGTCGTATCCGGGCGCACCCGTCCAAGTATTTATAACCCGCTTTACGAGCTCCTCGGGGAGGACATATGACCGAGCGCCCCGCCGCGGCGGCACCGCCTGCCCGCGATGACGGGCGCAGCGGACTCGGCGCGCTGGACGCAGACCGCTTCGACGCGGCCGCAGCCGTCGGCGGGTGGCGCGGCATTCTGGAGTCCGCCGTGCCCACACTCGTGTTCATCTGCGTACTGGCAGCGCGCCCTCAGGCACTGGTGCCGGCACTGCTGGCGTCACTGGCGGTAAGCGCCCTCGCCCTGCTGGCCCGGCTACGCGGCCGCCAGCCGCTGACCCAGGTGCTCGGCGGTGCCGCCCTGGCGGCCATCAGCGCACTGTGGGCGTGGCGGACCGGAAGCGCCACGAACTTCTACGCCACCGGACTGGTTATCAATGCGCTGTGGCTGGCGGCCACCGGTGGCTCACTCCTGCTGCGCCGCCCCCTGGTGGGCGTCCTGCTGGGCGCATGGCATGCCGCGTCAGGGGGAGAGCAGATCGGCACGAGCAGTTCGGCCGGCTCCGCCGCCCGCCGCTACGCGGTGGCCACAGCGATCCTGGCCGGCATGTTCGCACTGCGGCTGGCGGTCGAAGTGCCCCTATACCTGGTCGGAGAGGCGGCCGTGAGTGTTCTGGGAATAGCCCGCCTCCTGCTGGGACTGCCCTTGTTCGCCGTGACTTTGTGGTTCGTGTGGCTGGTCATCGGCCCGGTTCTCAGGCAGCCGGAAACCAGTCAAGCCGACTCAGGCGACTCGTCCCCGGGGCTGGCCGAGCCGGTGTCCTGAGCCGTCTGCTGCGCGGCGGTGAATATCGCCGGCACCTGATCCAGGACCGCCTCACCGGCCTGGGCAGTAAGGAACAGCAGCTCGTCGCCCCGCTCGAAGCGGTCATCGGGACCCGGTCGAAGCGGCCGGAAGTCCCGCAGTATCGTGGCCAGCACCGTGTGCGGCGGCAGCTTCACCCCACTGACCAGCTCACCAATCACGGGCGAGTCATCCGGCAGCGTGAGCTCGTGCATGAGCACTCCGGACTGGTGGAAGGTGAACACTGGTACCAGCGAACCGACGCTTACCGCCTCCTCCACCAGCGCGGTCATGATTCGCGGGGTCGACACGGCCACGTCCACCCCCCAGGTGTCGTCGAACAGCCACTCGTTCTTCGGGTTGTTCACTCGTGCCACCGTGCGTGGAACCGCGTACTCGGTCTTGGCCAGCAGGGAGATGACCAGGTTGGCCTTGTCATCCCCGGTGGCGGAAACCACCACGTCACAGTCGCCGGCTCCCGCGTCGGCCAGGGAGCCCAGGTCGCAGGCATCCGCCAGCTGCCAGTCCGCCTCGGGCACGGAGGCGATACGCATTGCGTCGGGGGCGCGGTCCACTAGGGTCACATCGTGCCCGTGGCTGATGAGCTCGCGGGCGATCGAGCGTCCCACCGAGCCGGCTCCGGCAATCAGGATCTTCATGGCTATACCTCCTGTGCGGGCGGGCGGGAGAGGGCGCGTTGCAGGGCCCCGAGCTGCTGGGCGGTAGCGGCCACGTGCAGCCGGTCGTGCTCCTGGATGCGGGTGTCCGGCTGTGGGATCACGGCCCCGGACCCGCGCGAGATCCAGGCGACCCGCACGCCGAGCCGTTCCTCCAGTGCGCCCACTGCGGTGCCGATCCATGCGGCGGACACGTCCGGCTGGACCAGCCCCACCGCCCCGGAGGGATCCATGAACTCCCGCGCGGTTCCACCGGGCAGCACGCGACGCATCATGTGCTCGGCGGTCTGCCGCACAGTCGCCACCGTGGGAATTCCGAGCCGCTCGTAGACATCGGCCCGAGTGGCGTCATAGATCCGGGCCACCACGTGCTCCACGCCGAACAACTCGCGCGCCACGCGCGCGGCGATGATGTTGGAGTTGTCCCCGTTGGAAACGGCGGCAAAGGCGTAGGCCTCGTCTATGCCGGCCTGCTCCAGGGCATCGCGGTCGAAGCCGATGCCCTTGATCTTGCGGCCGTTGAATGTCGACGGCAGTCGCCGGAAGGCGTCGGAGTTGCGGTCGATAACGGCCACCGAATGACCCATACGGTCCAGCTGGGTGGCCATGGAGGCCCCCACTCGGCCGCAGCCCATGATGACGAAGTGCACGGGGTGAACGGTACTCCGTCATCAGCGGGGAGGGGCGGGTGTCAGGCGTGCGGGAGGGTTGGCCCGATCAGGACGGGGACGTAGCATCATCGTTCGTGCGTGACTTCGCCGACCCCGTCAAGCGGCTCCCCGCTGGCTCCCCGGCACCCGGCCCGGCTCCGGGCGGCGCCCTGCTGCCCAAGCGCGTGGCCCTGCCGGCATTAGCCGCCCCGACCCTGTCCGGCGTCGGCTACGCACCGGATGCGATTCTCACAACGCTGGCAGTTGCGGGAGTAACCGCTACGGCAGCGTCGTCCTGGGTGATGCTCGCAGCTGTCGGCCTGCTCATCATTGTGCTCGTCTCATACCGGCAGATCGCTTACGCCTATCCCGGCAGCAGCGACTACGAGGTAGCCGCCTCGGGCCTCGGGCACCGGGCGGGCGTGGCGACCGCCGCGGCCATGCTCTGGGACTACGTGCTCATTGTCGCAGTCTCCACCTGTGCCGCCACCAGCTACCTGGCCTCCGTCGTCCCCGGGCTGGCCGCCCACAAGCAGGCCGGGGCGGTGGCGGTTACCACCGTCCTGGCCGTGATGAACCTGCGC
>NZ_PIZC01000024.1:60186-71290 GCF_019325145.1 Actinomyces sp. 594 | reverse complement strand
GCGGTGGCCGCCACGGCCGTGAGCGGCCTGATCCAGGAACTGGCCGGCAACCTGGGGCGGGCTCCCTCCGCGGGCTACGAGTTGGCCTCTCAGGACGGCTGGGAGCAGGGGCTGACCGGCCTGGCCGGCGTCCTGCTCATCCTGCGGGCCTGGGCCTTGGGCGGCGTCGCCCTGACCGGCGTGGGGGAGATCGTCAGAGCCGTGCCCGGCTTCCGCCGGCCCAAGTCCAGGAACGCCGCCACCACCTTGCTGATGCTCGGGCTCATCACCGGCGCCATGCTGCTGAGCGTGATGCACCTCGCAGGCGCCGTCGGCGTGCGTCTCGCCGCAGACCCCGCAACCGGGCTGCTGGACCATGGGGCGCCACTGGGCGCGGAGTACCACCAGGAGCCTGTACTGGCGCAGATCGCCGCCGCCGTGTTCGCCGGCTTCCCGCCCATGTTCTACCTCGTGAGCGTAACTACCGGCCTCGTTCTGGTTCTGGCGGCCGATACCGCATTCAGCGGCTTCCCCGCACTGGCCGGGGCGCTCGGCCGCGACCAGTTCCTGCCCCGCCGACTCTCGCGGCGCGGTGACCGTCCGGCCTATGCGCGGCGCGCCATCGTGCTGTGGGTCGGGGCAGTCGCCCTCATAGCCGGATGCCAGGCAAGCGTCAGCCGCCTCGTACAGCTATACATCGTCGGCCTGCTCATCTCCCTGACACTTGCGCAAATCGGCGTGGTGCGCCACTGGAACCAGCAGCTGGCCACGGCCACCGACCCCACCATCCGCCGCCGTGTGCGGCGCTCGCGGATCATCAACAGCGTTGGCGCGGTGTTAACCGGCGCTGCGCTGCTGCTGCTGGTGCCGACCAGCCTTGCCCAAGGCGCCTGGGCCGCCCCGGTCATCGCCTCGGCCGTACTGGTGGGCCTGTACCTGGCCATGAGTGGTATTCGCCGCCATTACCGGCGCTTCGACCGGGAGATTGCCATTAGCGGCCCGGATACCCCCCGGTTGACGCCCGCACGCCTACACGCCGTCGTCCTGGTCTCCCGCCTGCACCGGCCGGCCCTGAGAGCACTGAACTACGCCCTGTCCACGCAGCCGTCCTCCATCGAAGCCGTTACCGTGGATGTGGGCGACGGTGCCGCTGACCAGCTCCTGCGGGACTGGGCGGATGCCGAGCTGCCCGTTCCGCTCACGGTGCTCAACTCGCCGCTCCACGACGTTATCGACCCCGTGGTCTCCTATGTGCGCAGCGCGCGGGCGGACTCGCCCCGGGAACTGGTAGGAGTATTCCTGCCCGAGTACCGGCCGAGGCGCTGGTGGGAGCAGGCTCTGCACAACCGGACCGCGCAACGTCTGAGGGCGGCTCTGCGGCTCACCCCCGGAGTGGTGGTCGCCCCGGTGCCCTGGTGGCTGGGTGCGCCGTCGGACCGGGACAATACGCACGTCGCCATCGGCCGCAGACCCGCCGGCTCACGGGAACCGGAATTCCGCCACCAGTCCCAGACGCAGGAGAACGCATGACCCCCCGCCGCCGTAACGCCCCGCCCCGCCCGCCGGCCCCCGCGCCGACGACCCCGGAGTACCTGACCCTTGCCGTAGGGGCCCCAGCCCACGGCGGGCATTGCGTTGCCCGCCCGCTAGACGATCCCTCCGGGCACGTGGTGTTCGTCCGCCATGCCCTGCCCGGCGAGCAGGTGCGGGCGGTGATGACGGAGAAGAACTCCAAGATCTGGCGTGCCGACGCCGTAGAGGTACTGTCCGCCTCGCCCGATCGGGTGCGCCCGCTCTGGGCGGAGGCCGGCCCCGGGGGAGTTGGCGGTGGGGAGCTGTCGCACGTCGCCCTGCCCGCGCAACGCACCTGGAAGCGGTGGGTGCTAGCCGATTGCCTACGCCGCATCGGCGGCGCAGATGTCGTTGCCGCCGTATCCGCCCTGCCCGGTGCCGCCGGGGACGCCGTGCCGGTCGAGCCCATGCCCGGCGATGCGGCAGCCGAAGCGGACCCGAACCCGCGGGTGCGTGAACGCGCCGGTGCCGGCACCCGCACCCGTGTATCGCTGACCGTCACCGAGACCGGTGTGGCCGGCATGCACGGCTTCCGCAGCGGCAACGTCCTGCCGGTGCGGGAGCTGCCGCTGGCGGTGCGTGCCATCCAGGAACTCGGACTGACCGAGCGTGCCCTGTGGCGCAAGCACTTCCGCCCGGGAATGCGTATTGCCGCGGTGGCTCCCAGCGAGGGGGAGCCGCTGGTCCTGCTGGAGGAGAGCGGCCGCGCGGGGCGGCACGTGACCGTGCTGACCGGGGCCGGCCGGTCAACCCGCCGACGGCGCGTCGGCGAGGTCGTGGACGCCACGGGCCTGGGGCTGGGACAACTGCACTACTCGGTGCACGCTGACGGCTTCTGGCAGGCGCACCGTGAGGCCCCGAGCGTGCTCGTCGACCGGGTTGTGCGTGCCGCCCTCGCCGAGGATGCGACCGCCATGGGCTCCGGCCCCACTGACGCACCACTGGATCCAGCAGGGGCGGCAGGCGTACGCGTGCTCGAGCTGTACGCCGGGGCCGGGCTGTTCACCCTCCCACTGGCAGCGTTGACCGGGGCGGTGCATTCTCTGGAGGGCAGCGGGCAGGCCGTCGGCGACGCCCGGCGCGTCCTGCACGACTACGCGGGTGCGCAACTGACTGCCGGCCGCGTCACGCCAGCGGCGGTGGCGGAGCTGGGGCGCTTTGCAACGGGCGGTGCCGCGGCCGGGGAGACCGCCGACGTCGTAGTGCTCGATCCGCCCCGGCAGGGCGCCGGTCGCGGAATAATCCAGGCGGTGGCGGACTTGAAGCCGCGCAGGGTCGTGTTGGTTGCCTGCGATCCAGCGGCGCTGGCGCGCGACCTGGGCGGCTTCATCAGCTCCGGTTATCGGCTGGCGGCGATGAGTGCCCTGGACATGTTCCCCCATACCCACCACTTCGAAACCATCGCCGTACTCCAGCGCGGCTGAACGCCACCCGGCCCGGGCGGGACGGACGGACCTATTTCGTAACTCCCGCGTGGCGTATGCCGCGTGGGCGGGTTTTCGCAGTGGGGCCGTCCTGCCGCAGGTTGCCGACGGATGAAACTTCGTCTACTACCGTGGCCGCCAGTCAACCCGCCTCAGTGCAGCCCGTGCGCAGGTGCGCACCAGGATGAACAGGAACGAACTTGACGAGTCTTGACACCTTCCACTCCCGCGCCGCCCTAGATGTGGACGGCCGCCCCTACGAGATCTTCCGGCTGGACGCCGTCGACGGCCTGGAACGGCTGCCGTACGCCCTGAAGGTCCTGGCGGAGAACCTGCTGCGCACCGAGGACGGCGCCAACGTCACCGCCGACCACGTGCGCGCGCTCGCCTCCTGGGATCCCGCCGCCGAGCCAGACACAGAGATCCAGTTCACCCCAGCGCGCGTGGTTATGCAGGACTTCACCGGGGTGCCCTGCATCGTTGACCTGGCCACGATGCGTGAGGCCGTGGCGGAGCTGGGCGGTGATCCGGAGGTCATTAATCCGCTGGCTCCTGCCGAGATGGTCATTGACCACTCCGTCCAGATCGACTCCTTCGGCCTGTCCACATCCCTGGAACGCAATAAGGAGCGCGAGTACGAGCGCAACGCCGAGCGCTACCAGTTCCTGCGCTGGGGCCAGGGCGCGCTGGCGAACTTCCGCGTGGTGCCGCCGGGCACCGGCATTGTGCACCAGGTCAACATCGAGTACCTGACCCGCACCGTCTTCACCCGCCAGACCACCGGGGTCGACGGCGCCCCTGTCACTCAGGCCTACCCGGACACCTGTGTGGGCACCGACTCCCACACCACCATGGTCAACGGCCTGGGCGTGCTCGGCTGGGGCGTGGGCGGTATCGAGGCGGAAGCCGCCATGCTCGGTCAGCCGGTGTCCATGCTGATCCCGCGCGTGGTCGGCTTCAAGCTCTCCGGCGCCATTCCCGCCGGCGCCACCGCCACCGACGTGGTGCTCACCATCACCCAGATGCTGCGCGCGCACGGTGTGGTCGGCAAGATCGTGGAGTTCTACGGCGAGGGCGTGGCCGCGGTGCCGCTGGCGAACCGTGCCACCATCGGCAACATGAGCCCCGAGTTCGGCTCTACCGCGGCGATCTTCCCCATCGATGATGTCACCCTGGACTACCTGCGCCTGACCGGCCGCTCCAAGGAGAACATCCGCCTGGTCGAGGAGTACACCAAGGCCCAGGGCCTGTGGCACGACCCGTCCCGGCAGGCCACCTACTCCGAGTACCTGGAGCTGGACCTGTCCACCGTGGTGCCCTCCATCGCCGGCCCCAAGCGGCCCCAGGACCGCATCGAGCTGTCCGGCGCAAAGCCCGCCTTCGAGCAGATCCTGCCCACCTATGCCGCCGAGTCCCACAAGCCCACGCCGGTGACCCTGGCGGACGGCACGCAGGTCACCCTGGACCACGGGCATGTGGCCATTGCCTCGATCACCTCCTGCACCAACACCTCCAACCCGTCGGTGATGGTGGCGGCCGGGTTGCTCGCCCGCAACGCGGTCGCCAAGGGACTGCGCTCCAAGCCGTGGGTGAAGACCTCCACCGCCCCCGGCTCGCAGGTGGTCACCGACTACTACGAGAAGGCCGGGCTGTGGCCCGCCTTGAACGAGCTCGGCTTCAACCTGGTCGGCTACGGCTGCGCCACCTGCATCGGCAACTCCGGGCCGCTGCCCGCCGAGGTGTCCGCGGCCGTGAATGAAGCCGACCTTGCGGTCGTCTCGGTGCTGTCCGGCAACCGCAACTTCGAGGGGCGCATCAACCCCGACGTGAAGATGAACTACCTGGCCTCCCCGCCGCTGGTGATCGCATACGCGCTGGCCGGCACCATGGACTTCGACTTCGCCACCGAGCCGCTGGGGCAGGACCGTGAGGGCCGGGACGTGTTCCTGGCCGACATCTGGCCCGACCCCACCGAGGTGCAGGCCGTCATCGACGCCACCATCGACCGGGAGATGTACACCCGTGACTACGCCGACGTGTTTGCCGGCGACGCGCGCTGGCAGGGCCTGGACACCCCGGAGGGGGAGACCTTCACCTGGGATGAGGACTCGACCTACGTGCGCAAGGCCCCCTTCTTCGACGGCCTGACCATGGAGCTGACGCCCGTGGAGGACGTGACCGGAGCCCGCGTGCTGGCCCTGCTGGGCGACTCGGTGACTACCGACCACATCTCCCCGGCAGGCGCCATCAAGGGAGACTCCCCGGCCGGCCGTTACCTGGCTGAGCACGGGGTGGCACGCAAGGACTTCAACTCCTACGGCTCGCGCCGCGGCAACCACGAGGTCATGATTCGCGGCACCTTCGCCAATATCCGCCTGCGCAACCAGCTGCTCGACGGCGTTGAGGGCGGCTACACCCGCAACTTCCTCACCGGCCAGACCGAGTCCATCTTTGACGCCTCCCAGGCCTACCAGGCGGCGGGTGTGCCGCTGGTGGTGCTGGGCGGCAAGGAGTACGGCTCCGGCTCCTCGCGCGACTGGGCGGCCAAGGGCACGGCCCTGCTCGGGGTCAAGGCGGTCATCGCCGAGTCCTTCGAGCGCATCCACCGCTCCAACCTGATCGGCATGGGCGTGGTCCCGCTGCAGTTCCCCGCCGGCGACTCGGCCGCATCGCTGGGCCTGGACGGCACCGAGACCTTCGCGATCACCGGGCTCACCGCCCTCAACGAAGGCGTCACCCCCCGCACGGTGACGGTTACCGCCCGGCGTGACGACGGGGAGCAGGTCACCTTCGAGGCTGCCGTGCGCATTGACACCCCCGGTGAGGCGGACTACTTCCGCAACGGCGGCATCCTGCAGTACGTGCTGCGCGGCCTGGCCCGCGGCGAGCAGCGGTAGGGCACGACTCCGTCCTCCGCTTCTCCTGCCGGCGGGGCAGCCCCGGCATCCGCGGTATGCCTCCGCGCGACGTCGGGGCGGCTCGGGGCCTCGGATGAGCCGGGACGCCGGGGTGGCTGGCCCGGCGGCGGGATACTGCGGATGCGGCATGCGGCGGTCGCGCGTGGGGGAGCCCAGAGTCCCGAGCCGTGAGCGTGCCGCTGTCGCCGGTGATTATGGCGCACGCGAGGGAGACCGCCTTGCCGGGAGGTCAAGTCTTGCTGCGCACCGGCAATTACGGGATTAAAACGTTGCCTTTTTGGCGCGGTCACGCGGTTATTGGGCGAGTCCTGCAGGACTGTGATTCGCGCAGTCAGCCGACTGCGGGTCGCGCGGATTCCGGTGCGTCGTCTCCAGCTGCACGCAATCGCGGATTCGACCGGTTGGCCTGATCTCGCCTGCAATGGGCATGCGGTCAGGTCGACCGGTCGATCGGTGAGGCCGAACTGCTGGTTTTGGAATGTCAGGACTAATGTGCGGTATCTCTGAATATGCCGTGTGAGCGCACTCACGAGTCGGGCTTAGCGTCCTAAAGTGACAGGTGAGTGAATACGGCGCCGACAGGCACCGGGCGAGGAGGCCCAATGTTCCAGATCCGCATCCATGGTCGCGGAGGCCAGGGGGTGGTGACAGCGGCGGACCTGCTCGCGTACGCCGCTTTCAAGGAGAACCGACACGCCCAGGCCTTCCCGTCCTTCGGGTCCGAGCGCACGGGAGCCCCGGTGGTCTCCTACTGCCGAATCGACACCCGTCCGATCCGCACTCACGAACCCGTTCTCACCCCGGACGCCGTAATCATCCAAGACCCCACCCTGCTGGGCGCCATCGACGTGTTCGCCGGCCTGCGCCCGGGAGGGTATGCGCTTATCAACTCCGCCAAGCCCTTTGAGGCCTTTAACCTGGACCCGGCCATGGTGGGTGCCGTCCCCGCGGAGCACCGCTTGACCGTGCCGGCCACGGATCTGGCCATGGAGCACCTGGGACGCCCCCTGCCCAACGCCGTCCTGCTCGGGGCCTTCACCGCCATCACCGATGTGCTCGGCATCGAGGCCGTGTGCGCCGCCATTGCGGACCGCTTCCCGGGAAAGGTCGGTGAGCGAAACATCGCCGCTGCCCGGGCCGCACACGCGATTGTCGCGGACAAGCTGGTCGGCAGGCCCACCGAGCTCCAGGACCGGACTGCCCAAGATCAGGAGGAGGACGCCGGTGCTGCGTGAAATCGAGGGATCAAAGGCGGTGGCGGCCGCCGTGGCCGCCTGCCGCCCGGACGTGGTGTGCGCCTATCCCATCTCGCCGCAGACGCACATCGTTGAGGAGCTCTCGCGTCTGGTCAAGGTGGGGGAGCTGGACTGCGAGTACATCAACGTCGAGTCCGAGTTCGCCGCCCAGTCCGTAGCCATTGGCGCCAGCGCCGTGGGCGCCCGCGCCTACACGGCCACCGCCTCCCAGGGCCTGTTGTACATGGTGGAGGCGGTTTACAACGCCTCCGGCCTGGGCCTGCCCATCGTCATGACCGTGGCGAACCGCGCCATCGGTAGTCCCATCAACATCTGGAACGACCAGTCCGACACCATGAGTCAGCGCGAGAGCGGCTGGCTGCAGCTGTTCGCCGCGGACAACCAGGAGGCCGCCGACCTGCACGTCCAGGCCTTCCGCATCGCCGAGGAGCTGAGCCTGCCGGTCATGGTCTGTATGGACGGTTTCGTCCTCACCCACGCCGTCGAGCGCGTGGACGTGCCCGAGCAGGAGCAGGTGGACGCCTTCCTGCCCCCGTTCCAACCCGTCCAGACGCTCGACCCGGAGGACCCCGTCACCATCGGCGCCATGGTGGGACCCGAGGCCTTCACCGAGGTCCGCTACCTGGCACACCGCAAGCAGCAGGCCGCCGTCGAGGTGGTTGAACGCGTGGGCCGGGAGTTCGCCGCGGCCTTCGGCAGGCAGTCCGGCGGCCTCCTGCACACCTATCGCACCGAGGGGGCTGAAACCGTGGTAGTTGCTCTGGGTTCGGTGACCGGCACGCTCAAGGACGCCGTCGACACCCTGCGGGACGACGGCGTACCGGTGGGCCTGGTGGCGCTGACCTCCTACCGGCCCTTCCCAGAGGCCGCCATGGCGCGCGCGCTGGCCGGGGCCAAGCGGGTGGTGAGCCTGGAGCGCGCCTTCTCCCTGGGGCGCGGTGGCGTCGTTGAGGACGACCTGCGCCGCGTCCTGTGGGATCGTGCCGGCGAAGTCGCCCTGACCACGGTCGCCGCGGGCCTGGGAGGGCGCGACATCACCTCGGCCTCCCTGGTGGAGGTACTGCGCCGCGCCGACCGCGGCGAGCTCGCCCCACTGGAGTTCCTGGACCTGGATGAGGCCACTGTCGCCGCCCACCTGGCGGCCGTCGGTCCCCGTACGGAAGGAGCAGCATCATGACGACGACGTCGACCACTCCCACCGCTGCACCGCAGCAGCCAGGCGGACGGACACGTTTCTACCAGGTCGGCTCCTTCGCCGTCGGCAACCGGCTCCTGCCGGAGGTCCGTTCCCTCCAGTCCAGCCGGGAGCGGAACAACACGCTCACCTCCGGGCATCGCGCCTGCCAGGGCTGCGGAGAGGCGCTGGGCGCCCGTTACGTGCTCGACGCCGCCACGGCGGCGGCCGAGCAGGCCGGAGGCAGCCTGGTCACCGTCAACGCCACCGGCTGCCTGGAGGTCTTCTCCTCGCCGTACCCGGAGTCCGCCTGGCGCCTGCCCTGGCTGCACTCCCTGTTCGGCAACGCGCCTGCCGTGGCCACCGGCGTGGCCGCGGGGCTGAGGGCCAAGGGGCGCGACGACATCCGGGTGGTGGCCCAGGGCGGCGACGGCGGCACCGTCGACATCGGCTTCGGCTGCCTTTCCGGCATGTTCGAGCGCGGCGACGACGTCCTGTACGTCTGCTACGACAACGAGGCCTACATGAACACCGGGGTCCAGCGCTCGGGCGCGACCCCGCCGGCGGCCCGGACTGCCACCACGCAGGCGGTGGGAGACGCCCCGGGCAACGTGTTCGGCCAGGGCAAGGACGTGCCCCGCATCGCCATGGCGCATGAGATCCCCTACGTGGCCACCGCCACCGTCGCGGACCTGCACGATCTGGAACGCAAGGTCACTCACGCCATGGGCATGCACGGCCCGCGCTACATCCACGTGCTGGTGCCCTGCCCCCTGGGCTGGGGCGCGAAGTCCTCCCACACCGTGCGCATCGCCCGCCTGGCCGTGGAGTCGGGGCTCTTCCCCGTCTTCGAGGCCGAGTACGGCGAGGTCACCGGGGTCAGTCCCATCCGCCGCCAGGTGCCGGTGGAGGACTA
This sequence comes from Actinomyces sp. 594, assembly GCF_019325145.1. Lineage (NCBI taxonomy): Bacteria > Bacillati > Actinomycetota > Actinomycetes > Actinomycetales > Actinomycetaceae > Actinomyces > Actinomyces sp. 594. The sequence continues at coordinate 62,051 of NZ_PIZC01000024.1, read as the reverse complement.
CCTGGTGCTCCAGCGCCGCTTCGCACACCTGTTCCGCCCCACCAGGGACGAGCAGACGATCGGCCGTCTCCAGGCCCTCGCCGACCGCAACATTCGTCGCTACGGCCTGCTGGGGCATCCCGAAGCGGTCCCCGTCCTGAACGACGAGGCCACCGGCGCCACTTCCACCCTGGGGGCCCGCGCCGACCTCAACGACGCCCCCAAGGAGGACTGACATGACTACCATTTCGACTCCTGAAGCCGCTCCCGCCGGGGCCGGCACCGGGAAGGTCCGTCCCTTCGCCATCACCCTGGACACCGCCTCCTCCCTGGCGAATAAGACCGGCGCCTGGAGGGTGGAACGCCCGGTCTACCGTGACTTCCTCCCACCCTGCAACGACGCCTGCCCGGCGGGGGAGAACATTCAGAAATGGCTCTACGACGCCGAGGACGGCTCCTACGAGCGGGCCTGGCGCACGCTCATGCGGGACAACCCGCTGCCCGCCGTCATGGGCCGCGTGTGCTACCACCCCTGCCAGACCGCCTGCAACCGCGGCAAGGTGGACGAGGCCGTCGGCATTAACGCCGTCGAGCGCTTCCTGGGTGACGAGGCGCTGCGCCGGGGCTGGCAGCCCGACCCGTGCGCGCCGGATACCGGTAAGCACGTGCTGGTGGTCGGGGCCGGCCCGGCCGGGCTCAGCGCCGCCTACCAGCTGCGCCGCCGCGGCCACGCCGTCACGGTCCGTGACGCTGCTCCCAAGGCGGGCGGGATGATGCGGTACGGCATCCCCGCCTACCGCCTGCCCCGCGACGTGCTCGACGCCGAGATCACCCGCATCGAGGGCATGGGGGTCCGCTTCATCCTGGACAGCAAGGTGGACAACATCTCCTCCGAGCTGGACTCCGGCGAGTTCGACGCCGTGTTCCTGGCCATCGGCGCCCAGGTCGGGCGGCGCACCTACATCCCGGCGGGTGAAGCCGCCCGCATCCTCGACGCCGTAACCCTGCTCAGGGATGTGGAGGATGACCGGGAGGCCGGCGCCGACGCCGCCGACCAGCTCATGCTGGGGCGGCGCGTGGTGGTCTACGGCGGCGGCAACACGGCTCTCGACGCCGCCCGCACCGCCAAGCGCCTGGGCGCCGAGGAGGCGATCATCGTCTATCGGCGCACCCGCGACCGCATGCCAGCCCACGACTCCGAAGTGGTGGAGGCCCTGGAGGAGGGCATCCAGATGCGGTGGCTGTCCACCGTCCAGCACGCCGACGCCGGCCAGCTGCGCATCGAGAAGATGGAGCTGGACGAGACCGGCTTCCCCCAGCCCACCGGTCAGTTCGAGGACCTGGCCGCCGACTCCCTGGTCCTCGCCCTGGGACAGGAGTCCGACCTGGGCCTGGTCGACGGAGTGGAGGGACTGACCATTGAGGACGGCGTGGTGCAGGTCGATGAGCAGTTCATGACCGGTCACCCGGGACTGTTCGCCGGCGGTGACATGGTGCCCTCCCAGCGCACCGTCACGGTGGGCATCGGGCATGGCAAGCAGGCCGCCCGCGCCATCGACGCCTACCTGCGCGGTGAGGTCTACCAGCACCCGGAGCGCCACCGGCTCGCCGACATCGGCGCCATCAACTCCTGGTACTACTCCGACGCGCCTCAGCAGGTGCGCGAGCGCCTGGAGGGGGCCCGCCGCTCCCAGACCTTCGACGAGGTGGTCCAGGGACTGGACGCGGACGACGCCCTGTTCGAGGCGCGGCGCTGCATGAGCTGCGGCAACTGCTTCGAGTGCGACAACTGCTTCGGGGTGTGCCCGGACAATGCCGTCATCAAGCTGGAGCCCGGCAAGCGCTACGCCTTCAACTACGACTACTGCAAGGGCTGCGGCATCTGC
>NZ_PIZC01000024.1:0-59854 GCF_019325145.1 Actinomyces sp. 594 | reverse complement strand
GGTGGGACTGCGGCGCCGCAGTCCCACCACCGAACCAAGCGGAGTAATGCGAGCCCGGTTGAACTCCCGTGGCCCTGAACCGATCGTCGTCGATTATGGGGTTCTTCGTGTTTGTGGGTGTGGGGACAAGGGCTCGGGTTGTTGTGTGGTGGTCGTTGTCGGGCCGGTGCCCTGGTGCGTATGCCGTTGCGGGGCATGTACGGGTCGTTGAGGGATCGACCGGCGTCGTCGACGCACTATCGGTTGCCCCGGTTGGAGCGTCATCCTGCGGTTGGACTGCCGTAAACGCGCTGTCAGACGGTCCGAGTGAGGAAACGCGGGGGGAGGCTGTAGGCCCGGGGGATCACTGGAGGCCCCGGTGGGCGCCGGAGACGGCGTCGGGTTGGCCGCCTCGGCCTCTGCTGCGCCGGCTGGACGTTAACAACGCTACTTTACGGCCTGCTGTATACCCCAGGGCCCTTCAGCAGACGGTTAACAGGCGTTGTTAACCCCGAAGTGGCGTTGCAGATGATCCCGCGTCTGCCCCTTCATCAGGTAGCGGCGACGACCCGCCGTGAACGGCAACGGTTCGCGGGGATACCTGACACACCGCTGTGGGAGACGCCCAAGCGTCGGGGCCAGATGACGAACCTCCCGGTCAACCCGCGAACCACCGCCCCGAACACATGAACCCGCCGCCCGGAAACACCGCGCCTCCGTGCTTCGCCGCGCACCACCGCCATGCACCCCGCATCGCACAACCCGGACCCGCACACAACCACCCGACGAACCGCCACCCATCACCCCATCAACCCGCCAACCCTCAAACACGAAGCGCCCGTTCATTTGCGCTTTGGCGTTCTTGCAAGTGGCTGGGCTTTTATGTGTAGGCGAGTTGGCTGGGCGCCGACGCGATCAAGCGGGGGTGATGCCCAGGTTCTCTATCACCTCGGCGCCGGGCAGGGCCGCCAGCAGTGCCCCGGGCACCAGCGGCTTGGAGTGGCGCACGCCGGAGCCGATGAGCATCGTGTCGCGCGCGGCCACCTGTGCGTCGAGCAGCAGCCGCCAGTCGGCGGGCAGACCGACCGGGGTGATGCCGCCGTAGGCCATGCCGCTCATCTCCACGGCCTGCTCCATGGGCAGGAAGGAGGCCTTGCGCACGTCGATGAGCTGCTTGACCAGGTGGTTGACGTCGGCGAAGTCGGTCGCCCGCACCACGCAGGCAGCCAAGCGTCTTTCCCCGGAGCGCTTGCCCGCCACCAGTACGCAGTTGCCGGTGGCCTCGGGGTTGAGCGAGTACTCCGCGTTGAGCGTATCCGTGTCGGACAGGGCGGGGTCGATCTCAACCACCTTCGCAGCACCCGCCAGGTCCCGACCCGCATCGGTGGCGGCGAGGGCCTGCAACGCCGCTGCCACGGGCTGGGCGAGCAGGTCCGTGCGCTCCAGGGCGGACTGCCAGCCGAGCGTCTCGGCGAAAACATCGGCGGGCTCACGCAGCTCGGTCATACGGCACAACCTCTCAGTTCTGGGCGGTGGGAGGAGTCCTCGCCAGAGGAGAACTCCACAGGGAGTCTACGGCGGCGTCGATCCATGGTGGTGAGCAACAGCGGGAATGAAGCGTGCCATGCACGGCGTTGCCACCTGCGACAGCAACCGAGCGAGGCGCGTGCGCCTCACGAACACCGCCGCGGACCGGAGGCCCGAGAGGGCGTGGGGCCGGCCACGGGAAGACCGAGGTGAAGTAAATGGGCGGCACCAACACCATCGTCACCGCATCCGGGCAGGTTCAAGAGGTAGACCTGCTCGTCGTCGGCGGAGGCAAGGCGGGCAAATCACTGGCCATGCTGCGCGCCCGCAAGGGCGACGACGTCGTCATGGTCGAGCGCGACAAGGTCGGCGGCACCTGCATCAACGTCGCCTGCATCCCTACCAAGACCCTCATCACCTCCGCCCGCGTCCTGCACCAGGTGCAGGGCGCGGCCGCCTACGGCGTGGCCCTGCCCGAGCTCGGCGCCGACGACTCCAGCTCCCGTGATGACACCGCCCTGCTGACCCGCGCCCACATCGACCTCGCCGCGCTGCGGGCGCGCAAGGAGGGCGTCGTGGGTGGCATGGTGGCGGCCCACGAGACCATGTTTGCCGACTCCGGGATCGACTTCGTGCGCGGCACCGCGCGTTTTGTGGCCCCACGCACCGTGGAGATCGCCACCGCCGACGGCACCGTGCGCCGGGTGCGGGGCCGGCGCGTCCTGATCAACACCGGCACCACCCCGGCCGTCCCCGATATCCCGGGCCTGGCCGACGCCCCCTACTGGACCAGCGAGGACCTGCTCAGCCTGCCCGAGCTGCCCGGGCACCTGCTGATCCTCGGCGGCGGAGTCATCGGCGTGGAGATGGCCTCCCTGATGGGCATGCTGGGCGTGCCCGTAACCCTGCTCCACTCCGGCGAGCACGTGCTGAACCGGGAGGACGCCGACGTCGCCGCCGAGGTCACCGCCGGGCTAGAGGCCCTCGGTGTGGAGGTCCTCACCGGCGCCCGCGTGAGTGCGGTGCGCTCCTCCGCCCGCTCCGGCCCCGTGGTGGTGCGTACCGAGGACGGGCGCGAGGCGACCGGCTCGCACCTGCTCGTTGCCCTGGGACGGGCCCCGGTTACGGCCGGCCTGGGCCTGGAGACGGCCGGGGTGGAGCTGACCGAGCGCGGCTTCGTGCGGGTGGACGACCACTTGCGCACCACCGCCGACGGCGTCTACGCCGCCGGGGACGTGGCCGGCACCCCCATGTTCACGCACGCCTCCTGGAATGACTTCCGCGTGCTGCGGGACCTGCTGGACGGCCGCGAGGCCTCCACCGCGGGCCGGGTAATCCCCTGGAGCGTGTTCGCCACCCCCGAGCTCGGGCACGTCGGCCTTACCGAGGCCCAGGCCCGGGCGGCCGGGCACAACGTGCGCGTCGCCAAGACCCCCACCGCGGCGGTGCCCCGTGCCAAGACCCTGGGCACCACCTCCGGCTTCTACAAGCTGATCATCGACGCCGACACCGACCTGATCCTCGGTGCCGCGATCATCGGTGAGAGCGCCGGGGAGGTCATCACCGCCGTCCAGGTGGCCATGCTCGCCGGCATGCCCTGGCAGCAGCTGCGCGACGCCCCCATCTCTCACCCGACCATGGGGGAGGGGCTCAACATCGTCCTCGACTCGCTGGGCTGACCCGGCTTTCACCGCCCTGTCGGCGCTGAAAGCCGACGGGGCGGTGGCAGTATCGATGGCAGTATCGGTGACAGTATCGGTGGCAGTATGGCCCGCGTGCTTCACGTCGTCTTCTTCGAGCCCCGCATCCCGGGCAACTCCGGTGCCGCTATCAGGCTGAGCGCTAATACCGGGGCCATGCTGCACCTGGTGGATCCCCTGTTCGACATGGACGACGCCAAGCTGCGCCGCGCCGGGCTCGACTATCACGACCTGGCCCGCACGCGCGTACACGCCACCTGGGAGGAGTGCCTGGAGCAGGTCCCCGGACGCATCTTCGCCTTCACCGCCCACACCACCACGCTCTACACCGACATCGCCTGGCGCCAGGATGACGCCCTGCTCTTCGGCCCCGAACCCACCGGCCTGCCCGAGCCGATCATGAACCACCCGCGCGTCACCGGGCGGGCCCGCATCCCCATGCTTCCCGGCAGCCGCTCGCTCAACCTGGCCAACTCAGCCGCCGTGGGCCTGTACGAGGCCTGGCGCAGCCTCGGCTTTCCCGGCAGCACCGTGTGAGGTGTCCTCCAGGATGGCCACGCAGTCCCGGCGGCCGGTGCGAGCAGGCGCGGAGTGCTACCGCGACTCCTGGAGGAACGGGGCGGCACCGGGCTCGCCCGGCTGGGAGTAGGTGACGGTAAGCAGGGCCCGGGCAATGGCGTGGGTGGAGCACTGGGCGGCCACGGTTGTCGCCGAGGCGTCGTCATCCAGGCCCAGGGTGTCCACGTCCAACGCATGTACGGCGAAGATATAGCGGTGGTCGCCGTCGCCCGCCGGCGGATAGGGGCCGGACCAGGCATGCGTGCCCGAGTCGTTGGCGGCATGGAAGGCCGCACCATCCAGCTGGAGGTCGGATTCGCCCACGCCCTGGGGCAGGGAGGTGACCGACACGTCCAGGTCCTGCACCGTCCAGTGCCACCATCCGGCCGGAGAGGGGGCGTCAGGGTCGAAGCAGGAGACCACGAAGGAGCGGGTCGCGGCTGGGAACCCCGACCAGTGCAGCTCGGGGGAGATGTTCTCGTGCACTGCCGTGAAGCAGTCGGGCATGCGCTCACCCTCCACTAGATCAGTGGAGGCCAGCGTGAATGAGGGGAGCGCGGGAAGCGAGTCATAGGGGAACGGTGGGCGCGGGCGGGTCAGATCAGCGGTCATGGCGTCCTCCTTAGGCGGGCGGAGTCGGGGCCGGCCTGTCGGCCGGGGTGATGCCCACCACTGTAGACGCGGACCGAGGAGGATTCGTGTCGGCGACCGGAGTTACGCTTGCAACAACACATCGAACAGGTGTTCGATAGATGTCCTGTTGGGAGGAGAAGTCATGGGGTACAGCCGTCGGGGCGCCTATGAGTCGGGAAGCACCTCGCGCGCGGACCGCCTCGCCGCGGCCCGGGAGGCCCTGACTCGCGCCGAGTCCCGTGCGGGCCTGCACGATCAAGCGGCCAGGCGGATCACCCGAGTGCTGGCCGACGCCGAGCGGGGGGCGCCAATAGCCGGTGCCACCGCGCTCGCGGCATCGGCCTCCCTCGCGCAGGCGGGGGAGCCGACGCCGGAGTCACTCCTGCCAGTAGGCGCCGATGCCGCCGGGGTGGTGACCCTGACCGGATCCACCGGGGCGCTGCTCGCCCTGGCCGCACTCCAGCAAGGCAGGAGCGACTGGTGCGGTGTAGTCGGCTGCGAGGGACTGGGCTGGTGTGCCGCGGCCGAGGCCGGCCTGGATCTTTCCCGGGTACTAGCCGTACCCGCTGCGGACCTGCCCCCCAATCTGCTTACGGCAGCCCTCGGGGCCCTGCTGGACGGCGTCGCCGTCCTTCTGGTCTCTGCCGCCGCAGCATCCCGCCTGCTGGCTGGTGACCGCCGCACCCTCCTGGCCCGGGCTCGCGAGCGCGGCTGCCTGATCCTCACTCCCTTCGCCTGGGAGGGGGCCCGCTTCCTGGAGGCCGAGCCGGATGACTACGACACCGGCCTGCCCGCTGGGCTCACCGCGAGGCAACCGTCTCCACCGGCCTCCCGGGAGCCGCCTCATACCGGTGTTCTGGTGCCATTGCACAACCACTTGCACAACCACTTGCACGACCACTTGCAGGACCCGCAGCCGCAGGAGATGCGCGGCGGCTACCTGCGGCAACTGGCCTGGAACCTGCATGACCGGCGGCGTCCCGGCCGGGCCCGCCTAGTACTGGATGACACCGGCGTGCAGCTGGCGCCCGTACCCGCGCGGCCTCAGGCCCCCGTACCGGTTGCGCCGGCAGTACGACCGCGCCTGGTTGTCGTAGATCCGGTCACGCCACAGGACCCTCGAGAGGAGGAGGCATGGACCTTGCCGGAGAGCCGCGCGCGCCACGGCTGATCGCCGTATGGGTGCCCGATTGGCCCGTCGTCGCCCTCACCCTGGACAGGGGCGAACGACCAGAGGTGCCCGATCCCGCCCTGACCCCCGTTGCCGTAGTGGGCGGACGCGGTGTCATAGCCGCCTCCGCGTCCGCCCGTTCCGCCGGAGTCACCCGCGGCATGCGGCTGCGTCTTGCCCGCTCCCTGTGCCCCGGGCTCATCGTCTTACCGCCACAGCCTGAACGGGAGGCACGGGCCTTTGAAGCCGTTATGGAAGCTCTTTCCGAGCTCCTCGCCGAGCCGCTTGTCGCCCGTCCTGGGCTGGCGCTGTCCACGGTCGCCGGCCCGGCCCGGTGGGCGGGCGGGGAGGAGCCGCTGGCCGCCGCCCTCGTCGAGGCGGTAGCAGCCGGACCGGGAGTCGAGTGCCAAGTCGGGGTGGCCGACTCCCTCCTCGGCGCCATCCTGGCCGCCCGGCAAGGCATTATCGTTCCGCCCGGGACCGGACCTGAATTCCTTGCCCCCTGGCCGCTGGAGAGCCTGCTGCACGCCCTGGTCACCGAACCGGAGCGCCAGCGGGCAGGCCCACTTCTCGAGGACTTCGGCCGCCTCGGCCTGCACCGTCTGGGTGACCTTGCCGCGCTGCCCCGCCGCGACGTCGCCGCCCGCTTCGGATCCGAGGGGGAGCGCCTGCACAGACTCGCCTGCGGAAAGTGGGAGCCCCTGCCGCGCGCCACCCGCCCCGCAGCCGATGTCTCCGCCGAGGCGCGGCTGGACCCTCCCATTGCGCGTACCGATACCGCGGCCTGGGCCGCGCGCACCCTCGCTGAGCAGCTATCGGAGCGCCTGATCCGCCTGGGGATGTCGGCCGAACGCCTCCGCGTGGAGGCACGGTGCGAGGACGGGGCGGAACTGGGGCGCTCGTGGCTACTGGGCGCAACTCCCTCACCCGCCGAGCTGACCGACCGGGTGCGCTGGCAACTGGAAGGGTGGCTGGCGGGCCGCTCCGGACGCCCTCCCGCGGCACCCCTGACGCACCTGCGCCTGGTCGCCCTCGAGCTGGCCCCGGCAGGCTCCGCCCAGGCCGGACTGTGGAGCGCTAGCGGGGAACAGGCCGAGCGCCGGGCACATCGTGCCGCCGGGCGCGTCGAGTCCCTTCTCGGTGCAGGTTCTGTCCGCATTCCCGTGTCTCGTCCCGGGCGTGACCCGCGCTCCCGGGTCGCCCTCATCGGCTGGGGTGAGAGCCTCGAGGAGGTCCCGGGCTCCGCCCCCTGGGACGGCGCCCTGCCTTCTCCGGCGCCCGCCCTGGTTCCCCCCGAGCCGCTGCCCGCCCTTCTCCTCGATGCCGATGGGCGGGAGGTCGGCGTAGACCGCCAGGGGCAGCTGACCGCTCCGCCGGCCGGCGTGCGGCTGGAGCCCTCCACTGCGGGGAGTGCGCCGTCGCGGTGGGGCGCGGGCTGGGACGGTAGAGCGGAGGACTGGCCGACGCGGAGGCGGGTCCTGCTGTGGGCTGGGCCCTGGCCGGTTGATGAGCACTGGTGGCGTCCCGAGGGCGCGTCGCGGCGCGCCTACCTGCAGGTCGTCACCGATGCCGGGCCGCCCCTGCTGCTTGCCCGCTCGGGCCGCTGGTGGGTTGACGGCATCTACTCCTGAGAGCGTCCGGGGACAGCTGTGGGCGCTCGCGGACCGCCTCCGGCCGGGAGGCCGCGGGCGCATCGTCTAGTAGTGGTGAGGACGACGACGCCGACCACGCACAGCCACGCCAGGGCGATGCTCCAGCCGGCGAGCACGTCGGTAAACCAGTGATAGGCGAGGTAGATGCGTGACAGGCCCACCAGCACAATGACTGCGCAGGCCGTCGCCGTCGCTGCTGCCTTACGGGCCGGTGCCGTTGTGGAGAACAGCACGAAACCAGCCAGGACTCCCGCGAAGACCCCGGTGTTGAATGCGTGACCGGAGGGGAAGGACCAGGACGACGCGGGCTCGCCCAGCAGCAGGGAGGGATGTGGGCGCGAACGCGCGAAGGCGGCCTTCAGCAGCACTGTGAGCAGGGAGGAGCCGATCATGGCCCCGGCCAGTACCAGGGCGTGGCGCCGTAGACCGCGTAACAGGAGAACCGTACAGGTGACCGTCGTCAGTACCGTCAGCCCGAGCGTGCCTCCCAGGTACGTCAGTGCCCACGCCGCCGCGGTGACGAGTCCGTGCCGCAGGCTCACCGCCCATGCGGTGACCAGGGGATCGTAGGCGGCCAGTGAGTACCCGAATTCCGTGCTTACCGCAAGCCACACGAATACGGTGATCGCCGCCGTCGCCAGGAGGGCGAGCCGCGGCCGCAGGTCCCGCTGCGGGACGGCGATGGTCTGCTGCATGGAACGAGACCCTATAAGCCCACCCTTGGCAGCAGCTGTGGTGCTGCGCATTGATGACGGGGATGAGCTGGGGCGGATGCGGGCCGGTAGCATCGGGGCGGGCCGCCCCGTGTACGCGGGCGGGGGAGAGAAGCCGCGGAGAGGGCTCGCACCGCTCCGGGAGAGGACCTGGGTGCACGTATGGCCAAGCTCTACTTCCGCTATGGCGCCATGAACTCCGGCAAGACCACGGGGCTGCTGCAGACCGCCTACAACTATGAGGAGCGTGGGCAGCGGGTGCTCCTCGTCAAGGCCGCCATAGATACCAAGGGAGATGACACTGTGGTATCCCGCCTGGGGATGACCCGCCGTGTGGACTTGCTCGTCACCAGCTCCGATGACGTGCGCGCCCTTGTACGGCGTGCAGCTCTGGGTGAGCGTGCCTCCGACCTGCGGGTCAGTGCGCTTGAGGCGGTTGACTGCGTGCTGGTCGATGAGGCGCAGTTCCTCACCCCGGCACAGGTAGACCAGCTCATGGAGGTGGTGCTCATCGACGACGTCCCCGTACTGGCGTACGGGATCCGTACCGACTTCCGCACCCTGAGCTTCCCCGGATCGCGGCGCCTGCTGGAGATCGCCCACTCCCTGGAGGAGCTCAAGACCATCTGCCGCTGCGGGCGCAAGGCCATCTTCAATGCCCGCAAGGCGGGGGATGAGTTCGTGTTCGACGGCGATCAGGTGGCGATTGATGGCGTTGACGTCACCTATGAGCCACTATGCGGCAAGTGCTACCTGGAGGTCGGCGGCGTGCTGCCGGGGGTGTGAGTATCCGGGCAGGGCGTTCGGGCGGCGGTGCGCAGTCGGCGCCCAGAGCTGCCGGCTTGTGCTGAGCCTCCGAGAAGATCCTTGTAATGGGGGAAATACAAGCGATACCGTGGAGGCGTGGATGTCTCTTACGCCATCATCGCCGATATCGTCGGGTCCAGGCGGCTGACCGATCGCCGCGCCGCGCAGGCTACCTTCGTAGACGTGCTCACGCGGGCGGCCGCGGGGCTGGCGCTGCCGCAGCCGCCCGTCGCCACCGTCGGTGACGAGTTCCAGGCCGTCGCCGCCTCGTTGCCAGCTGCCCTGACGCTCACCCTGCGTGTTCAACTGCACTTGCCCGAGGGGCTGGCCCTGCGCTTCGGCATCGGTGCCGGATGGGTGGAGACGGTCTCCTCCGACGCCGGCGGTGCTGACGCTGAAGCCAGTATTCAGGACGGCACCGCCTGGTGGGCGGCGCGTGAGGCCATCGAGCAGGCGCACGCCGTGCAGGACTCGGGCCGCGAGTTCTGCCATACCTGGATGCGGGTGGCGCAGGACGCTGTCGTCCCGGGGGGCGCCCAGGAAGGCGAGGCGGTTGTCAATGCATTGCTCCTGCTGCGTGACCAGGCCGTCTACCGCCTGCGACCACGGCAGCGGCGCATGACCATGGCGCTCCTGGCGGGCGCGACTCAGGTCGAGGTGGCTCGGTCGGAGAAGGTCAGCCAGCAGGCCGTCTCCGACTTCTCCCGCGGGCCGGGGGCCGCCCTCATCGAGGCCCAAACCCTGCTCGACACCCTGCTCGTCACTCTGATCGACCCTGTCGGCGTGGCGCGTACGGGACAAATGCCGCCGGCGGTGCAGCAATGAGCGCGCTCGTGCTGCTGCTTACCGGGCTCGCCAGCACCCTGCCGGTCCTGGCGCGGCGAATCGTCGGCGAGGGACGCCCGGGGCGGCGAGCCGTAGCGATCGCCGTCGGGACCGGGGCGATCGTCGTTGTCGGAGTCATCCTCGCCCGGGGGCCGCTGGGGCTCACGGCCGCCGGGGTCGCGCTCGCCATAGCCGTCCCGGTGGGGTGGAGCGTATGGGAAATGCTTGTACCAACCGAGCGGGGCGAAGCGGCGGCGCTCATCGTGCTTGCCGTCGGCTGTGGGGCCTGTGCCGTGCTGACTGCCCCCGTTGGTACGCCGACGGCACGGGCATGCGCCGTAGTGGGTGTGGTCATTCTCCTGGGGGCGCCGGCGAATGGGCTGGTGTCGGCCGTCCTCAGTCTTGCACGTGGCTCCAATGCGTCCGCGGGCGCGCTGTCGCCGCTGGTGGTGGCGATGCGTGGTGGCCGTTGGATCGGACCGCTTGAGCGCATCCTCATCCTCTTGCTCGCGGCGGCCGGCGCACAGGCCGCGGTCGCAGCGGTCATCGCCGCCAAGGGCGTGATCCGCTTTCCCGAGATCAACAAGGATCAGGACGGTCGCAAGGCGGAGGAGTTCCTCATCGGCTCGATGACCTCCTGGATTCTGGCGGTGCTTGCTATCGCTGGGGTGTCGGTGGCCTGAGTCGGAGGGCGTCCGCGTGGCGCCGGGGAGGGCCGAACCGCTGCGGGGCCGCTTGAGGCGGCTTGCTGGGTGATGGGAGATGCGCGAGAAATGTGATGCGCATCTCGCAAGCGTGGGCACGTTGGTGGCTATGGGGGTCGAATTCGTGTCGGACCCCCGCGCTACTGTGTACATATGTTCGAAGGTAGGGGTGTTGAGAGCCGGCCCGCCCGGCGTGCCCGGGTGGGGCGGGTGACACCGCCTGCTGTCGCTAAGAAGCTGCCCGGGCCCCTGCCAGGTCCGCAACCGCGTCACCCGGCGGGACTGCGGGTGGATAGCGAGGCGGAGGGCCTGGTTGAGCGCCTGTCGGGGGTGCCGGCGGGCGCTGACCTGGCAGATCTGATTGAGGGCCTGCTGTCGGTGCTGCTAGTGCCTGCCCATCCGGGCGCCACCACTGATGATGCCGATGGCGCGGCGGACGCCAATGAGGTTTTGAGCATTCCTGATACCGACGCTGTGCTGGCTGCGGTCACTAGCCCGGCCGAGCGGACGCTGGCCGAGGCGGCCGGGCGGCTGGGTATGGACTGGGGACAGGGCACGGGGGCTGATGCGCTCGCATGTCTGGGTGGCCAGGTGCTCAGCGAGCTGGTGGGGGCCTGCCACCGGCTGGGTGCATGGGCGGCCTGGGCGGAGGGAGTGGCCGCCGCCTGCCTGACCCGGACGGCGGAGATGAACCGAGGCATCCCACCCTGGGGGCCAGGAGGAGAACTTGAGTGCCCGGTCACTGAGGATGAGCGGAGGTTCACCGCCAGCGGGGAAATCTCCGCCCGGCTAGGCACCACTCGCAGCAGTGCGGGCTTACTCCTGGATCGTGGCCAGGCCATGCTGCAACCCGAGTTCGCGGCCACGGAGGCCTTGCACCGGGCCGGCATGCTGGACACTTCTAAGACTGCCCTGATCATCCGCCGTCTACAGGGCGTCAGCCCTGACACGGCGGCAGCAGTGCAGGAACGGGTGCTGGCCCGCGCTCCACGCCGCACCTGCTCTCAGCTGGGGCGGGACATTGATAAGGCCCTGGCCTCTCTCGACCCCAAGGGCATCAGTGGTAGGCGCAGGCGGGATGAGGCGGGATGGCGGGTGACCCGTCCCCGCCCGGCTGGTGAGGGCACCCACGAGATGCGTCTGCTACTGCCGAGCCTGGACGCGCTGCTGCTGGACGCCACCCTGGACGCAATCGCTGCTAGCGCGCGGGCCGGCGGTGACCGTCGCACACTGTCCCAGTTGCGGGCCGATGCCATCACCGGCATGACCCTGCGTACCTTGCAGGGCAGCCAGAACCTGGCCTGCCGAACCGCAAACACCAGCAACGCCGGCACCTCCACCAGCGGTGACGTCGGCGTAGACGTCAACGGTGCCAACGGCGATAGCGTCAAAGACAAGGGCGCCAGCAGCTATGGTGCCAAGCACAGCTGCACCAGCGGCTATGGTGCCAAACACGGCTGCACCTGCGGCGACGGCACTGGTGATGACGCCCATGGCGATCCGCAGACGCCGACCGTAGCGGGTGCCGCGGTTCCTGCGCTCCTCACCGCCGCCGTCGGCGGGAGTGACCCTGCCCTTGGCGGGGTCGAGCAGGGGGCCGCGGGTCTGCTGCCGGATGGGGTGCCCTTGCCGGGCCTACTGGGGGCGCTAAGCAGCCTGGTAGAGCCATCCCGCCCCTGGTGGACGCCCTCCGGCCTGCGCCCCGTGTTTCCGCCACCTGGAATCACCATCAATGTTGACGTCACCGTGCCGTTGAACCTGATCCTGCCCGACGGCGGCGGGGAAAGTCCGCCCGCTGACAGCAGGAGCAGCCTGCCCGCTTCAGGTAGAAGAGAGGTGACCGCGGGCGGCGGGAAGGCTGATCCTGAAACTGCCGTTGGCAGCAGTCTGCCCGCAACTGGCGGCGGGAGCGCTCTGTCCGGTAGAAGCACCGGGACTCTGCCCGGCTCAGGCGTGTCCGGGGTATCTGAGTCGGCAGAGGTTGTGGTCGGCGCCGGCCGCATGGCGGTACCCGCCGCCACAGCCAGGGCACTAGCGGCCGGCGGCACCTGGCGCAGGCTGGTCACCGACCCACTGTCCGGGGCGGTACTGGACGTGGGGCGCACTCACTACCGACCCCCAGTCGGCCTACGCGACCTGGTGCAAGCCCGTGACCAGGAATGCGTCTTCCCCGGCTGCGCCACCCCCGCTGCCCGCTGCGACATCGATCATGTCGTTCCCTGGGCTGCCGGCGGTGCGACCAGCCTGAACAACCTCGCCGCCCTGTGCCAGGCCCACCACCGCCTCAAGCACGCCCCCGGCTGGACTCTCACCCGCCAGCACACGGATGAAGGCGATGCGGCGCTGATCTGGACTACACCCACCGGGGCCCGCTATCGCCGTACTCCCGACGGCACCATCACCCTCCTACCTCGCCGCATCGGGCCACGCCAACTGGCCATGCCCGCCCAGCGAGTACCCCAGCACCTGGCCGACGCAGTTGACGGTGCGGTGGTGAGTCGGCTTGAGCACGGCCTGGACCTGGCTGCACAAGCACAGCAGAACGACCCTGCCGACGGCTTCGCTGCTGCCACGGCCGCGGCGCCTGCCACTGACGCGGCCAGCCCCGCTCGGCCCTCGCGACCCCCCGAAATAGTCAGCCGTGGGCCTCGTCCCGGTCACCCCACCGGTGCCTTTGAAACCAAGCCCTTTCCCTACGCCCTCCACGAGCTGGGGCTGGCTCCACTGCTTGATCAAATTCCGCCCTTCTAAGCCACACCCCGGAGGGGCGGCGCAGGGCCCCGACTGCTGGCAACGCTGGGTTCTAGTCGTTGGCGGCGCCAGCCCTGACCACTCTTCCGATGACATCCATGAGGAGTACTTCCATGACTCTCAATACCCCAAGCAGCGACGGGGCTTCCGGCGGACTCCTGCAAATGCCCGAGGTCACTGCGGCACTCGCCGCCACCGCAGGCACTAAAGGCTCTAGCACCGCTGCCGGGACCCACCACTACGCCGAGCTACACGCCCACTCCGCCTACTCCTTCCTGGACGGCGCCAACGAGCCCGAGGACCTCGTCGGAGCCGCCGCCGAGCTCGGCCTCGAAGCCATCGCCCTGACCGATCATGACGGTATGCCCGGCATCGTCCGCCATGCCCAGGCCGGTCGTATTCATGGCACCCCCACCATCTACGGCACTGAGCTCACCCTGGCCGACGGCACCCACCTGCCACTCCTCGCGCGTACCCCGCGCGGCTACCACCGCCTGTGTACAGCCATCTCCCGCCACAACCTCGCCGCAGGCCGCCGGGTAGCCCCCGCCTACCAGCTGCCCGACCTCGCCGCCGCCCTGCAGGCAGGCGCGGCCACAGGAACCGGTGCCTCCGCCTGCCTGGTTCTTACCGGCACCCAAAACGGTCCCCTCCGTCATGCGCTTGGCGATCCGCAGCGTCCGGACAGCTGGGACCTAGGGTCCGCCGACGCCGCCCTCGGACGCCTGGTCGAACTATTCGGCCGTGATGCAGTCGCAGTTGAGATCTCGCTGAGCGCGGGCCCCACTGATGCCGCACTCACCGCCGCGCTCACCGAGCTGGCCGCCAGGTACCGCCTCCCGCTCATCGCCACCGGCGCCGTGCGCTGTGCCCGTCCGTCCGATTCTCGCCTTGCGGATGTTCTGACGGCTACTCGCCTGCGCACGGACCTGGAGGGTGCCCGCGGGCACCTGCCCGCCCTCGGCCGCTGGCTGCGCAGCCCACAGGACATGGCACGGTTGCACCGTCGTGCTCCGCACGCCGTCGATACCGCCGCCGAGATCGCCCAGGAACTGGCCTTCGACCTCAACCTAGTCGCTCCCGGACTGCCCGAACCGGAGGTCCCCCCAGGGCACACGCCCGCCACCTGGCTGCGTGAGCTGACCCGCCGCGGTGCCCTGGCCCGCTACGGCACCGAGGCGCAGGACCCCGAGGCCTGGGGAGTACTCGCCCATGAGCTCGACGTCATCGAGTCCTTGGGCTTCCCCGGGTACTTCCTCATTGTCCGCGCCATCGTCGACTTCTGCGAAAACGCCGGCATCCTTTGCCAGGGGCGGGGAAGCGCCGCTAACTCCGCCGTCTGCTACGCCCTGGGCATCACCGCAGTGGACGCCGTGCGCCACCACATGCTCTTTGAGCGCTTTCTCTCCCCGGGCCGGAGCGGCTACCCGGATATAGACCTGGACATTGAGGCCTGCCGCCGCGAGGAGGTCATCCAGCATGTTTACGACCGCTACGGGCGTGAATACGCCGCCCAGGTAGCCAACGTCATCTCCTACCGGCCCCGCTCCGCCATCCGTGACGCCGCCCGCGCCCTGGGGCATCCCGCCGGGCTGCAAGACGCCTGGGCCTCCCGGATGTCCCACCACCGCAGCACGATCCATGCCGAGGATGACTCCGCGGCAGACGCGCCCCCGCAGCAGGTCCTTGACGTCGCCGGGCACCTGCTGCGTCTGCCCCGGCACCTGGGCATCCACTCCGGCGGCATGGTACTGGCCGACCGGCCGGTCACCGAGGTCTGCCCCGTGCGGTGGGCGGCGCTGGAGGGACGCACCGTCCTGCAGTGGGACAAGGACGACTGCGCCGCTGCGGGACTGGTCAAATTCGACCTGCTGGGACTGGGCGAGCTGACCGCACTGCGCCTGGCCTTCACCAGCCTTGCCGAGCGCGGTGAGACGGTGCCCGACCTCGTCCCCGGCGGAAAGCTCCGCCCCGCGCAGACGGGCCGACCCTGGGGACTGCACACGCTCCCCGAGGAGGATCCGGCCGTATACCGGCTGCTTGGCGCTGCCGATACGGTGGGCGTATTCCAAGTCGAGTCCCGCGCCCAGATGGCCACCCTGCCCCGCCTGCGCCCGCGCGAATTCTACGACATCGTCGTCGAGGTCGCCCTCATCCGCCCCGGCCCCATCCAGGGCGACGCCGTCAACCCGTATATCCGCCGTCGCCTGAAGCGTGAGGAGGTCACCTACCTGCACGACTCTCTCAAGCCCGCCCTGGCTAAGACTCTGGGCATCCCACTGTTCCAGGAGCAGCTTATGCAAATCGCCGTCGACGCCGCCGGCTTCAGCCCGGCCGAGGCCGATGCCCTGCGGCAGGCGATGGGGGCCAAGCGCTCCGTAGCGCGCATGGAGGCCCTGCATGAGCGCCTGGTGCGCGGCATGGTGGAGCGGGACATCGATCCCGCGACCGCGGAGGTCATTTTCGACAAGCTCCGTGCCTTCGCCGACTTCGGGTTTCCCGAGTCCCACGCATTCTCCTTCGCCTACCTCGTCTACGCCTCCGCCTGGCTCAAGGTGCGTAAGCCCGAGGACTTCTACGCCGGCGTCCTCGCCGCCCAGCCCATGGGATTCTGGTCCCCGCAGACCCTGGTTGCCGACGCGCGCCGACACGGTGTACGCGTGCTGCCCGCCGACGTCAACTACTCCCGGGAGCAGGCCGGCGTGGAGACCCATGCCGGCTCCGCTCCCGTGCAGGCAGAGTCCAGCGCGCTCAGCCCCCTGGACGTGCACCCCGAGCTCGCCGTAAGGCTAGGACTCAGCCCCATAAAAGGACTGGGCGACGCCGCCGCAGCCATAGTCGCCGAGCGCACCCTGAATGGCCCCTACACCAATATCGCCGATCTTGCCCGCCGCGTGCACTTGAGCCGCTCCCGCTTGGAAGCGCTTGCCGCCTCCGGAGCGCTGAATTCCCTTGGCATTGACCGCCGTGAGGCACTGTGGGCCGCAGGTGCTCTGGCGCAGGAGCATGGGCGGCGTCATGCTCATCCCGCCAGCCCTGGCCACAGCCGATCCGCCTGGTACCAGCCGCCACTGCCCAGCACTGCAGTCGGCGCACGCGCCCCGCAGCTGCCCGCCATGACCCGGCGGGAGCTTCAGGACGCCGATCTACGCCTGACCGGGGTATCCACCCAGGCCTCACCCCTCGTTTTCCAACGCGACCGGCTGGCTGCAGCCGGCGTGCTCACCGTCAACGAGGTCCTGCGCCATGAACCGGAGCGCAGGGTGCGGGTAGCCGGGATCGTCACCCACCGGCAGCGACCGAACACGTCTGCGGGCACGATCTTCCTCAATCTTGAGGACGAGACCGGACTGCTCAACGTGATCTGTCCCGCGGGCATGTGGCGCCGCTACCGCGACGTCGGCCGTCGAGCCGCGGCACTAGTGGTGCGGGGAATGGTCGAGTCCGGTGATGGCGTCACCGCCCTGGTAGCCGAACAACTCACGCCCCTGCACGGGGTCACCACACCGGGCAGCCGTGACTGGTGCTGATGCGCCGAGCGCCCGCTGGGCGCCCGGCGCATCGCTCAGCCCTTGTCCCCGGAATAGGTCGGCAGCTCACCTACCACCGGCGCGTCCTTGGTGTGCAGCTCGGAATAGACGGACCAGGCCACGCTCACCAGCGGAACTGCCACGATCGCACCCAGCAGGCCCGCCGAGTAGGTGCCCACGGCCACGGCGATGATTACCACCACCGGGTGCAGCGAAACCTGCCGCCCCATGATCAGCGGTTGAAGGATATGCCCCTCGATCTGGCCGATTCCAGCCACCCCCAGGCCCACCACGATCATGGTGATGAAGCCCTTCGAGGCCAGAGCCACCACCATGGCGATGATCATCGCCGCCGGGGCGCCGATGATCGGGATGAAGGCGCCGATGAAGACCAGGACCGCCAGGGGCGCGGCCAGCGGCACACTGACGATCTGGAGGAAGATTCCACACATGATCCCGTCGGTGAGGGCCACCAGCACGGTGCCGCGCGCATAGCCGGCGAAGGTGTACCAGCCGGCGCCTGCGGCGTGGTGGACATCCTCGCGCATACTGGCCGGCAGCTCGTTGAGGAACCACCGCCACATGCGTCCGCCGGAGGCCAGGAAGAAGATCGTGGTGAACACTGCCAGGGCCAGCACGGCGAAGATATTCACCACGGTGCCCGCGTTTGACAGCACCTCCGTAGCCAATGTGGGGGCATTGCTCATCAGGTAGTCCTGTCCCTGCCTGACTAGCTGCTGCAACTGCCCCGTGAGCTCCTGCTGGGTCAGGTCCAGCGGCAGTGGACCGTTGACGATGAAGTCGACGATGGTGTCGACGCCGTCGGAGAACTGTGAGGCGAGGGTGTTCCACTGACTGGTCACCGAGGTAACCACGTAGGTCACCAATCCCACCACCAGCGCTAGGGCGCTGAGCAGACCGAGGAAGGTAGCGGGGTAACGGGGCATGACCCGGGCGAACAGGTTCACCAACGGCTGCAGGATCGAGGTGAGCACCAGCGCCATGAATACGCCCACAAACACCGGGATCACCCGCGAAGTCGCGAAGAAGACCAGGCTGATGACGATTAGCAGCCCCAGCAGCAGCCAGGCCGATATTCCGCCGCGAACCAGCCACGAGGGCAGGGAACTGAGCGGGGAGCGGGGAACCGCGGGCGAAACGTCACCTTCCGCCCCCGCCGCGTCGGCGGTCTGCGAGTCCTCATAGTGCAGCTGCTGCTCGCGGGCATCGAGCCGGGCGCGTTCAGCCCTGTCAATCGTGCGGCCCAGCACGTCGCGTCCTTCGCGCAGCCGTGACGTGAGGTGCTTGAACGCGGAGTCAGAGGCCGCCGCATCCGAGTCCGGCTCCACGTCCTGCAAGGGCGCCTCGTCCCGGTCGCCTGATGAAGTATCGGCGTTCGCCATATCAGATCTCCACTGCCAGTAGTGAGGCCAGCTCGGCCGCGGTGGTGACAAGCGCGG
This sequence comes from Actinomyces sp. 594, assembly GCF_019325145.1. Classification (NCBI taxonomy): domain Bacteria; kingdom Bacillati; phylum Actinomycetota; class Actinomycetes; order Actinomycetales; family Actinomycetaceae; genus Actinomyces; species Actinomyces sp. 594. The sequence goes on along the minus strand of NZ_PIZC01000024.1, from coordinate 41,844 downwards.
CTGCACCGCGCAGTGACTCGGGGTCACCGTAGCCCCATAGGACGCCGATGCAATCTATCCCCTCGGCACTGGCCCCGGCGACGTCATGATGGAGGTCGCCAATGTGCACCGGCCGACTCAGGTCGGCTCCGGTTGCAGCCAGGCGCTGCAGCGCGGACGCAATGACCTGGTCCTTGCGCCCCCCGACGTCTCCGGAGCCGGCGCCGCTGACCACGGCGAAGCAGTCGAGCAGCCCGGCGTGGTCAAGGATCTCGCGCGCCAATCCCTCATGCTTGGAGGTTGCCAGGGCCAGCGGTGTTCCCGCAGCTGACAGGGCGCGCACCAGCTCGGCCACGCCGTCGTAGAGCGGGGAGTCAAGCATCGTCCTGCGGTAGTGGCGTCGGTAGGTCTCCACCGCCTGGGTGTTGGCGGCTCCGGTCAGGCCGGCGTACAGCCGGAAGCCGTCAACCAGTGGGGGGCCGACGAAGCGCATCAGCTCCGCGGGCGCCTGCGCGGGCAGCCCCAGTTCCTTGAATGCCCCCTTCAGCGCTGCGAGGATCGCGGGCGCGGAGTCGATTAGGGTTCCATCCAGGTCGAACAGGACGACGGTCGGGGCATCGGGAAGCGGGAACTGAGGGTTGGCATGACCCGCTCCAGCGGTGACTTGCATGTTTTTTCTTGCTCGCTCTCACTCGCGGACGCGGTTCAGCCTACTAGCGTGGCACCCATGAGCACAGACACCACGCGCCCCGACCTGCCACGGACCGCGGCCCTGACCCCGGGGCGGGGCGGGCAGCCGCGGCTGCTCGTCGATGCGCCTGCGGGCAGCGCGGAGATCTACCTGCACGGAGCCCACCTGACCGCGTGGACCCCGCGCGGTGGCAGGCCCGTAATCTTCACCTCACGCCGGGCGGTTTTTGACGGTGTGACACCGATTCGCGGCGGCGTTCCGCTGTGCCTGCCCTGGTTCGGGACGGGGGTCGACGGCCGAATGCGGCCGGCGCACGGCTGGGGGCGCATCTCTACCTGGCAGCTGCGCAGTGCTCAGTCGCTTCCGGGCGGCGGCGTGCAGGCGCTGCTCGGGCTGGAGCGCGACGGCATCGCCGCACTGTACTCGGTGGAGGTGGGGGAGGAGCTGATCCTCACGCTTTCCCTACGGCGTACCGCTAGTACTCCCACCGCTGCCCCGGTGGAGGCGGCCCTGCACACCTACCTGGCGGTTGGTGACGTAACCGCGGTTGAGGTGACGGGGCTGGAGGGCGCCACCTACCTGGACAAGGTGACCGGGCGTGCCGGGCAGCTGCAGCGCGGGCCGCTGCGTATCACCGGGCAGACGGATCGCGTGTACCAGTCGGGCGGTCCTACGGCTCCGGTCACTGTCAGCGATCCGGGGCACGGCCGCCGCATCACCGTCGTCGGCGCGCATGCGCCCAACACGGTGGTGTGGAACCCGTGGAGTGCGGGCGCTGCCGCGATGGCGGATATGGATGACGACGAGTTCGCCTCCATGCTGTGCGTCGAGAGCGCCGCAGTGGGAGAAAACGCCGTCATTCTGGAGCCCGGCCAGTCAGTGTCGCTGGGAGCCAGAATCACCGTTGCTCCACTGTGAATCCCGCCGCCTCGTCCCCGCTGCTGCTGTGATGCACGGCACCCGTGCCGGATTTGCCCGCTCTGGCCCGGAACGTGTTAACTTTCCTGCGTCAGCGGCGTGGGCCTGTGCCCCGCGGCGGTGGCAAGTCAGTCCGAGTGGCGGAATAGGTAGACGCGCTAGCTTGAGGTGCTAGTGCCTGATTAAAAGGGCGTGGGGGTTCAAGTCCCCCCTCGGACACCCGCAGCGGGGCCGCGGCCGTTACAGGTCGTGGCCCCGCCTCGTATCCGCTCATCGTCGGGCTGCCCTCCCACCGGCGCCCCGATCGACTCCCAACCCGATACCTCAGATACCTCGACAGATACCTCGACAGATACCTCGACAAGGACCACACCGTCGTGACCGCCGCCCCGCCCGGACGCAAGCACTCGCCCTCCGTCATCAAGGCACGTATCGCCGTCTACCTGATGTTCCTGGCCAACGGGCTGGGCTTTTCCAACCTGGTACCGCGCTATCCGGAGATTCTGGAGCATTTGGGCATTACCAAGGCGGCCTTCGGCCAGGCCGTCATGTTCAACTCCATTGGGGCGCTAGTGGCCGGGCTGGCGGCATCGTGGCTCATAACCCGCTTCACGTCCGCGCGGGTGGCGTCCATCGGCATGATGGTTCTGGGGCTCGGCCTACTGGGAGCCGGCCGGGCCGATTCCTGGATCGTCTTCGCCCTGTGCATGGCCTGGGTCGGTGGTAGTGACGCGATCGTCGACGTCGCTCAGAACGCCCACGGGCTGCGCGTGGAGCGCCGCTGGGGTGGTTCCATCATCACCAGCTTCCACGCCGCCTGGTCGCTCGGGGCGGTGCTCGGCGCCACCATGGGACAGGCGATGGCGGGCGCCGGCGTACCCGTGGAAACCCATATGGCCGGTGTGCTGGTGCTGCTCACCGTCGTTTCCGGCGCGGCCCTGCCCGGGACCATCAAGGGCCCGGACGCCGACGACCGCAGCCTGGCTGATGCGGCGGAGGATGCCGCCGCCGGCGTCGGCACCGTTGCTGCGCCCGTTGACATTGATCCTGGTGCCGCCGCCACGTCGCCGATCGTCCCGTCACGGGCGATCACCGCCCTGCTGGTGGTGGTGCTCGGGCTGATGTGCGCCGCCGCCATGTTCCCCGAGGACGTCACCGGTAACTGGTCCTCGCTGCTGCTGACCGAGCAGGGAGCAGCCCCCGGCATGGTGGGTATGGGGCTGGTGAGTCTGCAGGTCACCATGATTGTCGGGCGGCTGCTGGGCGACGCCGTCATCGACCGGCTCGGCGCCCGCAAGGTGATCGCCGGCGGGGGAGTGCTGGTTGCCGTCGGCATGGGCACGGCTCTGCTGGCCGGCTCGGTGCCGGGGACGCTGGTGGGCATGGTGGTCTCCGGCGCGGGCTGCGCCGTGGCCGTGCCGGTGGCCTATGCCGCCGCGGACGACATCCCCGGCCTGCGCCCCGGCATGGGGCTTACCGTCGTGTCCTGGCTCGCCCGGGTGATCATGCTGGTCTCCCCGCCCATCGTCGGCTGGTTCGCCGATGCCCACGGCACTTGGGTAGCACTCGTCTACGGCCTCATTGGTGGCATCATCCTGATGCTGAGCTGGCCGGCACTGCGCAGGGGGCCGCGCTCCAACGCCGCGGGTCAGGCCGTCGCCGCCTGAGCGGGAACCCGCATGCGGCGCTGCCGGTAGGCTCGCCACATGCAGCCCTTCGAGATCCGCGTGCCCGCCGAGACCCGCGACGGCGTCGGCCTGCCCGCGCTCCTGTTGTCCGTTCCCACCGGCGCCGACGTCGACCGGGTGGCGGAGATCTGCCAGGATCCCGACATTCAGGAGTGGACCACCGTCCCCCGCGGCTACACCCGGGCACACGCGGAGGACTTCGTGCGCCGCACAGTACGCGCCGGCTGGGAGGCGGGTAAGGACCTGAACTGGGCGGTGCGCGAGATCGGAACCGACGGCGTCGCGTCGCTGGTGGGCATGATGGGCATTTCCGGACAGCCGGACGGCACCTGGGAGATCGGCTACTGGCTGGCCCCCGAGGCCCGGGGGCACGGCACCGTCTCTCGGGCGGCACGCGCAGTCATTGAGGCCGCCTTCGCACCAGAAGGGCCCCTGCGCGCGGCCGCCCTGCGCTGGCGCTGCGACATTCACGACGGCGTGCCCAACTGGGCCTCGTGGCGCGTGGCCTGGGGGCTGGGCTTCCGTCGTGAGGGAAGGGTGCGCTCCTTCCTCGCCAACGACGGTGTCCTGCACGACGGCTGGGTGGGCACCCTTCTGCCTGACGACCCCCGGCGGCCCGTGGCTCCTTGGGACGGTCCCGTAACGGTCGGCGGGCAGGTGGCAGGCTCCTCCCACACCCACGGCGATGCCACGCCGCTGGTGGCCGCCGACGCCGTCGGCGAGCGCGAGGGGGACGACCCCGAGGCGCTGGTGCGCCGGTTCCACTCCACCTACGGCCTGCCGATCCAGACCGACGGGCCCAGTCTGGACCGTGAGAGCCTGCACATGCGCATGAGCCTTATCGCCGAGGAGTTCGCCGAGCTGACCGGCGCCGTCTACGGGCAGGCGGCCCGCAGCGAGATCGAGTCCGCATACCGGCGGGCCGTCGCGGCCGATGACGGCACCCGCGACACGGTGGAGGCCGCCGATGCCCTGGCCGATCTGGTTTACGTCATCTACGGCATGGCCCTGGAGACCGGCATCGACCTGGCGGCGGTGCTGGCCGAGGTACAGCGATCCAACATGTCCAAGCTCGGGCAGGACGGCAAGCCCATCTACCGGGAGGACGGCAAGGTCCTCAAGGGCCCCGGATTCTTCCCCCCGGACGTTCAGGGCGTGCTCGGGCTCTGACAACCCCGTGGCAGGATGGGTGCATGACCGACTCGACTCCAGCAGTGGTGGACGCACTTCCCGAGACCAACCCCTTCGCCCGCCCCTGGGAGCTTGACCTGGAGCTGCCCGACTTCACCGCCGTGAAGCCCGCGGATATCGAGCCCGCCGTCCGCGCCGGCATGGCGGCTCAGCGCGCCGAGTGGGAGGCGATTGCCACCGACCCCGCTGCTCCGACGGTGGAGAACACGGTCGCCGCCGTCGAACGCAGTGGCGAGCTGCTGTCCCGCGCCCTGACCGTCTTATACTCCCTGACCTCGGCTACCGACAGCCCCGAGCTGGATGCGCTGGAGGAGCGGCTGGCCCCGGACCTGGCCGCTCACGAAGACGCCTACAGCCTCGATGCTCGCATATACCGGCGTTTCAAGGCGCTCGACGAGCGGGTGCGCTCCGCGGCTGCGGCCACCCCCGCCCAGACCCCCGTGGATGCAGAAGGCCAGGAGATCGACGCCGAAACCGCCCGCTACATCCGCCTGGCGGTGGAGGAGTTCGAACGCGAGGGCGTCGCCCTGACCGGCCCGGACGCGGACCGGCTGCGCGCCATCAACGCCCGCTTGACGGCCCTGTCCACCCGCTTCGCCACCCTGACGACCAACGCCATGCACGCCGCCGGCGTCGCCAACTTCACCGCTACCCCCGCGCTGGTCACCGCCGCCACCCACGCCGAGCGTGTCGCCCTGCTGAACCGGTCACTGGGTCGCGGACTGTCCGGGGAGCACGACACCCGCGCCATCGTGCTGGAGGAGGCCGGGCTGCGGGCCGAGCGGGCCCGCCTGCTGGGCTACCCCCACCACGCCGCCGTCGTCGCCGCCGAGTCGGCCGCCCGCACCAGCCAGGCGGTGAGCGAGCTGCTGACCCGCCTGGTACCTCCGGCCATGGCCAACGCCCGCCGCGACGCCAAGACCTACGCCGCCCGCATGGCCGCCGACCCGGCCACTGTCCGCGGCGAGAGCTTCGGCCCCGCCGACTGGCCCCACTACGAGGAGGCCGAGCGCAAGGAGCGCTTCGGCATTGACGACGCCACCCTCGCCCCCTACCTGGAGCTGAGCAATGTCATCGAGCGCGGCGTCTTCTACGCCGCGGGCCGCCTGTACGGCATCTGCTTCCACGAGCGGCCCGACCTGGCCGCCCACATGTATGCCCCCGACGTGCGCGTGTGGGAGGTCCGCGACGGCGAGGGAGACGACGCGCCCGTGCTGGGACTGTTCATCGGCGACTACTACGCACGCGAGGGCAAGCACGGTGGCGCCTGGATGGACTCCCTGGTGGAGCAGAGCCACCTGACCGGCCGCAAGCCGGTGGTCATCAACTGCCTGAACCTCACCAAGCCGGAGGCCGGGCCCACGCTGCTCAGCTGGGACAACGTCATTACCGCCTTCCACGAGTTCGGGCACGCACTGCACGGCCTGTTTGCCGACACCCGCTGGCCCAGTGCCTCGGGCACCAACGTGCCCCGCGACGTCGTCGAGTTCCCCTCCCAGGTCAACGAGAAGTGGGCGTTGCACCCGCAGGTCATCGCCTCCTATGCCCGGCATGTGGACACTGGGGCCCCACTGCCGGAGGGCCTCGCCGAGCGGCTGCGCAGCCAGGGCGCCTTCGGGCAGGGATATGCCACCACCGAGTACCTGGGAGCCGCTGTCCTCGATCAGGCCTGGCACACCTTGCAGCCACAGGAGGTGCCCGCCGACGTGACCGCGGTTGAGGGCTTTGAGCACACCGCACTGGCTGACGTCGGCATTGATGACGCCCTGGTCCCGCCCCGCTACCGCAGCACCTACTTCGCCCACGTCTTCGGCGGCGGCTATGGGGCCGCCTACTACGCCTACATCTGGAGCGAGGTAATGGATGCCGACACCACCGAGTGGTTCCGCACCGACGGCGAGGGCGCCCGCGACGGCGACCTGGGCCTGAATCGCGAGGCCGGGGAGCGCTTCCGCCGCGAGTTCCTCTCCCGGGGGGACTCCCGCGACCCGCTGGTCTCCTACTGCGCCTACCGCGGCCGCGATCCGCGGATCGAGCCGCTGCTGCGGCGCCGCGGACTGAACTAGATCGTTGTTCGGCCTGAGGGTGAACTCCGGTACTTAACCGGTATCCTGTGCCACATGACGAACGACCCGCGGTTAGCGCTCAATCGACTCATTGCCGCCTTCGAGGCGCACCTGGACGCCGCCGCGACGGGTGATGAGGCGTCTCCGGCCGTTGTCGCGGCAGAGGACGCGCTTCAGGATGCCTTCTTCACCTACGACGACGCCCTGTTCACCGCCTACGGCATCGAGCTGCCCTTCGACGCCTTCGACTCCGACGAGGACGAGGACGAGGATGAGGATGACGAAGATGCGGAGGATGATGAGGACGAGGGCGCCGAGGACGACTACGACGACGAGGACGTGGACGAGGACGACTACGACGACTACGACGACCGGGAGGTCGACGAGGACTACGAGGACTGAGCCCCCGATCGTCGGGCACCAGGGGCGCAGCCGGTCAGAATCGCTCCGGGTAGCCGAGCACCGGTGCCGTCACCTCATCCAGGGCGCGTCGGATCTGCACCGGTAGCACTAGGTCCTCGGCTGCCAGAGCGCCACGCAGCTGCCCGGGAGTCCGGGCACCCACAATGCTGGAAGCGATGCCCTCGGCGTCTCGAGCCCATGACAGCGCCACCTCCACCGGTTTACGGTCCAGGCCGACAGCTGCCGTTGCTACCGCCTCCACCACGCCCTGGTGCCGTTCGCCCAGGTAGGGCGCCACATATGACCGCAGATGGGGCGAGGCGCCGCGGGAGTCCGGCGGAGTGGCGGCCCGGTACTTACCGGTCAGGACTCCGCGCCCCAGCGGCGCATAGCCGAGGACGCCGAAGCCGAGCGCATCCGCCGCCGGCGCCAGCTCCCGCTCGATTCCGCGCGCCAGCAGCGAGTGCTCCACCTCTGCTGCAGCCATACCGGGGCCGCCGCCCTGCCGCAGCAGATCCGCCAAGTGCACGCTCGCCCAGGCCGGGTGATTGGACACTCCTACGTACCGGGCCCGCCCAGTGGCCACCGCGGTGCGCAGCGCATCGGCGGTCTCCTCCAGCGGCGTGGTGGCATCGGGGACCTGCACCAGCCACAGGTCCAGGTGGTCCGTTCCCAGACGCGCCAGGGAGTCGTCAAGCGTGTCCAGGAGGGTGCCGCGGGAGGCATCGGCCGCCGTCGAGCGCGCACCGGTGCGCCAGGTGCGCACACCCGCCTTGGACACCAGTACCAGCTCGTGCCGGTCTACTGTTCCAGCGAGCAGGGAGCCGATCACCTCCTCGGCGGCGCCCTCGCAGTAAGAGGCGGCCGTGTCCAGCAGGGTGCCGCCGGCGTCGAGGAAGATCTCCAGCTGATCCTTGGCCTCGATCTCATCGGTGTCTCGGCCCCAGGTCATAGTGCCCAGCCCGACTGCGGAGACGCGCAGCCCGGTGCGCCCGAGCCTCCTGTGTTCCATGGGCCAACCGTATGGCCAACAGCCTGTCTGACCGCGCAGGCCGACAACGGCGCGCCCCGCCTCCCGCGCCGGCACGGCCAGGGCGGAAGGCGGGGCAGAAGGCGAGGCAGAGGGAGGCTACTTGCGGACGGTGATGCTCCAGGAGGCCTCACCGGTCTTGGCGAACTCCGTGACGGTGTAGCCGTTATCCGCCGCCCAGGCCGGCAGGGACTGGGTGCCCTGGGTGCAGTCGAAGGCGATCACCAGTTCGTCGCCGATCTCCAGATCGGCCATGGCCTCCTCTGCCTCCATAACCGGGAACGGGCAGACCAGGCCCTCGGTCTCCAGTACGGTGCGCATAATCGACTCCTTTTCTGAGATGGAACTTGACTAGGACATGGATGGAACTCGGGTGTGCACGGCGGCGCATCAGCGTGCGGCAACCGGGCTCGCCGCCCGGGTGCCGTTGGCGCGCCCGGAGGGGGACGACGCCGCCTCGCGTGCGGCACGTCTCTGGTTGCGGGGACGGATAAGGGTGAAGTAGGCGGTGATCCCGACGCCGAGGACCTGGAAGACCAGGGCGGTCCACCCCTGCCAGGACAGCAGAGAGGTCTGCACCAGGGCGTTGCCGATGGAGCAGCCTCCGGCCCAGGCAGCGCCCACCCCCATGAGCAGCCCGCCGGCGATGGACCGGCGAATAACGGTGGCGGAGGGGACGCGGACGCGGAACTCGCCCGAGGCACGTGCACTGAGATGGGAGCCGAGCAGGATTCCGAGGACCAGCATTACGCCCCAGTCGAGTCGGTCGGCGTCCCCGGTGACCAGCCAACCGACGAGGTTCGACGACGGCGTGGTGATTCCCAGCCCGTCATGGCGGCCGGTGGCCCAGGAGGCCGGCCAGGCGACAATCGCCACCAGCCCGACGAGTACGCCCGTGACCAGTGGGTTCCAGGCGCGTTCGAACAAGAGGTGGTTCAGCCCGGTGCGCTGCGCGGCCAGTTGCAGGGGGACCGGCCTGTCCGCGGCCAGACGGAGCTGCCACCGTACGAGGCCGGCGACGCCGGCGACGAGTACCAGCACGCCGACCCAATCGGGTAGGCCGAAGGCGGCGGGGATCGTGGTCAGCTGAGTGGGCCACAGTCCCTTGACCCACGTGGTTACCGGGGCGAGCACCCCGGTCTTGGACACGGCTGCGGTAACGGCGTAGGCGATGAGCGCGAACCAGGACCCCACCAGGCCCTCTCCGGCACGGTAGTAGGTGCCGGTGGCGCAGCCTCCGGCCAGCACGATGCCCACGCCGAACAGCAGGGAGCCGACCGCGGTTGCCACCACGGAGAGCGTGGGCACCTCCGGGGTGATGGCGCCGGTGGCTGTGAGCAGGGTCACGCCGACCGCCTGGACGGCGACCGCCAGCAGGAAGGCGGTCATCCACCGCCAGGAACCGGAGACCCACAGGTCCCTGAAGGCTCCGGTGATGCAGAAGCGGCCGCGTTGGAGCACGAGTCCGAGTACGCCGCCGACGAGTAGTCCGGTGAAAATCAATGGGGGTCCTTTGTCCGACTGTACGAACCGCCGTGAGCGCGGTCCGGTTGGCGAGGACGCGGGTAGGGCACTGCTGCGGCGCTGAAGGCCGTCGGCACAGGCGTAGGCCCACCCGCGACTGTGGGTGATGGGCTACGGCCTGACCAGGGGCGCCTACGGGCGCGTGCCGCCGCGCCGGCAGGTCGGGGGAAGAAGCAGGGGAGTATTAGTTGGGTGCTGCTGCCTCACTGAGCCCTGGCCAGGTCGAGCATGCAGCAACACGCTCCGCGCTGTGCGCGAAGGGTGCGGGCTACGATCTGGGAGCTCATGAGTGCTGTCTTCCTTGCGGGTTCGGGATCGGTTCCAGGATCAGGTTCAGGTAACTGATACGGGTTCGTCCGGCCACGGTCGGTAACCGTGGCCGCGATGCTAGACGTGGCCGGATGCCCGGCGCCAGCGGGTGACCACTTCGTGAGACGGGGTGCGGGCGCGCTTTAGCCGCCGGGTGAGCGTCTGGCGGTCAGTAGGCGCGCGACGCCGTCGGCGGGCAGCTCGGGAGTGGTTCCACCGAACAGCGGGCACTGGGCCTGGTAGGCACACCAGTCGCACAGGCGGGAGCGGCGCGGGGCGAACTCGCCGGCGGCGGCGCAGTCCTCCACCTCGTCCCAGATGTGGGCGAGCTTGGTCTCGGTGGCTTCCAGCTCGGGCAGGCGCGGATCGTGGGTGAGGGTGCGCCCGTCCTTGAGGTAGACGATCTGCAGGCGCGCCGGCGCTCGCCCGCGCAGGCGCCAGAGCACCAGGGCGTAGAAGCGCATCTGGAACAGCGCCTCCTCCTGGAAGCGCGGGCCGGGGGAGCGGCCGGTCTTGTAGTCGACCACGCGCATAGCGCCGTCGGGGGCTACGTCCAGGCGGTCGACGAAGCCGCGCAGCAGCAGCCCGTCGCGCGTCTCGGTCTGCACGAACAGCTCACGCTCCGCAGGCTCCAGCCGCTTGGGGTTCTCCAGGTGGAAGTAGGCACTTATCAGCGTGCGCGCCTCATCCAGCCAGGGGGCAACCGCAGCGGAGTCCGGGAACAGGCCCATGACCTCGGGATGCTTCTCCCGGTGGGTCTGCCACTGCCCCGGCAGCATGTCCAGGGCGGCCTCGCGGGTGCGGTCGCGTGCCGGCAGATCGTACAGGCGCTCCAGGATCGCGTGTACGAGCGTGCCCTTGTGTGTGGCAAGGGAGCCGGGCTCAGGGAGGCGGTCGACGGTGCGCAGGCGGAACAGCAGTGGGCACTGCATGAAGTCCTTGGCCCGCGACGGCGACAACGCGGTACGTCCCGAGCCGCGGCGACCACCACCGCCGGGTCCTGTGGGGCGCGCACCGGCGGCTGGTGCTGCGGCTGCTGTCGCGGCCGGAAGGTCTGGTTGCTCAGTCACGGTGTGAACCTACCGCGGCCCGGTGACATGAACGGCAAAGCCCGGTTCGGCTGTCCACAGGCCGGTGGCACAGCCCCTGCGGATACGCCGCCTGTGGATGGCGGAGAAACCTGCCTGCGATCCCCCTATTGACAGGACAATAGTGGCGTCCTAGGCTTCAGATCACTGAATCGTCTACGCAAGGGAGCGGTCATGGGCGAGGTGGTGCTGGAGGCGCGCGGGATTGACAAGTCCTTCGCCGGCATCAAGGTCCTTGATGATGTCTGCCTGGATGTGCGCAGCGGCGAGGTGCATGCCCTCATGGGGGAGAACGGCGCGGGCAAGTCCACGCTCATGCGGATCCTCATCGGCGTCCTGCATGCCGACGCCGGGGAAGTCCTGATCGGTGGTCGGCCTGTCCGGATCGGGTCCGTGCGCGAGGCGATGGACCTCGGTATCGCGATGATTCACCAGGAGCTCAACCCGGTGCTGGACATGCGCGTGTACGAGAACATCTTCATCGGCCGCGAGCCGCGGGGGCGCCTTGGGCTCGCCGACCTGGGCCGGATGCGTCGGGAGGCCGCCGAGCTGCTGGATGCCATGGGCGTGAAGCTGTCCGTGGACGCCTATATGCGCGACCTGTCAGTCGCGCAGTGCCAGCAGGTGGAGATCGCCAAGGCGCTGTCCGTGGACGCGCGCATCGTCATCATGGATGAGCCCACCTCCGCGATCACCGATGACGACGCTGAGAACCTGTTCGCCCAGATCCAGCGCCTGCGCGACGCCGGGGTCGGCATCATCTACATCTCCCACAAGATGGAGGAGATCTTCCGGGTCGCGGACCGCATTACGGTGCTGCGGGACGGCAGGCGTGTGAGCACCGGCCCGGCCGCGGAGCTCGATGAGCCCGCGCTGATCAGGGCCATGGTCGGACGGAGCATCGACGATGTCTTCCCCAAGCGGGAGGTGCCGCTGGGGGAGCCGGCCTTCGAGGTACGCCACTGGAGCGTGCCGGGCCGCGTCCAAGATGTCAGCCTCACGCTGCACCGCGGTGAGATCATCGGCATCGGCGGGCTCGTCGGCGCCGGCAGATCCGAGCTGGTCGAGTCGCTTTTCGGGTTCGGCCGGCACTCCGGCGGAACGGTGCTGCGCGACGGCGTGGAAGTGCAGTTGCGCCGCCCCGCCGATGCCATCGGGCACGGAATCGCCCTGATCACCGAGGACCGCAAGCGCACCGGCCTCAACCTCAGGGGAAGCGTCCTGGAGAACGTTACCCTGCCCTCTCTCGGGCGATTATTCGCCTCCGGCCTGATAGCGCCGAGGAAAGAGCGCCGGACCGTGATCCATTACATGCAGTCGCTACGGGTCAAGGCAGCTTCGCCGAACCAGTACGTGGCTGAGCTGTCGGGCGGTAATCAGCAGAAGGTCGTCTTGGCGAAGTGGATGCTGACTGAGCCCGACGTCGTCATCTTCGATGAGCCTACCCGCGGCATCGACGTCGGCGCCAAACGCGATATATACGAGCTCATCGGAGAACTCGTGGAGCAGGGGAAGGCCGTCATCCTCATTTCCTCGGAGATGGGGGAACTGATAGGGCTCAGCGACCGGATCATGGTTCTGGCGGAGGGCCGCTGCACCGGGACGCTGGAGCGCCCCGACTTCTCCCAGGAGGCGGTCATGGAGCTCGCCTCAAGATTTGAAGGATGAATCATGAACGCAGTTATACGAAGGGCAAAGGCCTGGTCCGTCCGCGACGCGGGAATACTGCTGGTGTTCCTCGCCCTCGTGCTGGTGCTGTGGCTGGTATCCCCTGAGCACCACTTTCTCAGTGTCAATAACGTGCTTCTGATCTTGGTCCAGACCACGATCAACGGCATTCTTGCGATGGGTATGATGTTCGTCATCATCTCCGGGGAGATCGACCTGTCGGTCGGATCGACCATAGGCCTGGCCGGCGTCGTCGCCGCCATGCTCGCACATCCCGGTGAGTACCCGGTCATCGTGCCGATCGTAGCGGCACTCGTGGTCGGTGCGCTGGTCGGGCTGCTTAATGGAATCGGCGTCGCCTACGGGGCCATACCGTCCTTCATCGTCACGCTGGGGACCATGACCGCGGTACGGGGACTCGCGCTGATCGTCTCCGGCGGCGCCCCGATTTTCAACGTATCCGAAACCTTCGAGGCCTTCGCCAGTGCCAGGATCGGAAGGTTCCCCGTTATGGCGGTATACCTACTGGTCATCTTTCTGGCCTGCGCATTCGTTCTGCGTCGAACGGTGTACGGCCGCAGGGTGTACGCCGTGGGCGGCAACCCCGTGGCCGCCGAGGTCTCCGGGGTGAATGTCAGGCGCTCCAAGGTCTCAGTGTTCGTGATCGCGGGACTGCTGGCCGGCTTCTGCGGCGTACTGCTCGCCTCGCGGACGATCAGCGGCGCCCCCACCGCCGGTGAGTCCTATGAGTTGGATGCGATTGCTGCGGTCGTGATCGGCGGAGTGTCCATGTCCGGTGGGCGAGGCCGGGCGTCTGGTGTACTCATCGGCGCGCTCATGATCGCCGTGATCGCCAACGGGTTGGACATCCTGGGAATCGACGCGAACTTCCAGCGGGTTGTTAAGGGCGCCATCATCGTGCTGGCGGTGCTGCTAGATGTGAAGGCACGGCAGCGGAAATGAGCTGCTTTGGTGCTCGGCCCGAAGGGGGAGAGGAATCATGAAGCGCCTACTCGCCATAGTCGGTTCGCTGATAATCGCCGCGGCCATGGTTTCGGCATGTGTGGTCGGCGGATCAGATGGGAGGACCCGAATCGCCCTGATGATGAGCCATATGACCAACTCGTTCACGACGACGCTGGCGCACGCCGCCGTTGAGGAGGGCGAGGCGCTGGGCTTGGAAGTGACCGTGTTCGACGGCAACTCCGACGCCGCCACACAGATCAGTCAGATCGAGTCCGCTGTCGCACAGGGGTATGACGGCATCCTGGTCGAGCCCGTCTCCAAGGAGGGCATCGCTCCCGGCCTCAAGGCGGCCAACGAGGCAGAGATACCAATCGCCACCATCGTGCAGCAAGCAGAGCAGCAGGATCGGGCCGCCTCCTACATCGGCGGCGACGACACTGCCGCCGGTAAGTTGCAGATGGAGAAGGTCGTCGAGGCTATCGGGGAGGAGGGCGCGATAGCCGTACTGTACGGGCCCATGGGGTCGGACGGACAGTTGCAGCGCAAGGCGGGCTACGACGCGGTGCTGGCCGAGCACCCGGGAGTGAATATCGTGCTGGAGCAGACCGCCAACTGGGATACCGCCGAGGCACTCACCGTCACCGAGAACTGGCTGTCCACCGGCACCCACATCGACGCGATCGTCGCGCAGAACGACTCCATGGCATTGGGGGCGCTCAAGGCACTGACCAATGCCAGCAGACAGGACGAGGTTCACGTATCGGGTGTGGACGCCACCGACGACGGTGTCGCATCCATCCGCAACGGCGGCATGGCTGGCACGGTCTCCCAAGACACCGCCGGCATCGGCAGACTGGCGGTCGGCACCATGGATAAGCTCATCAGGGGGCAGCCGGTAGAACCCGTGAACTTCACTGAAGCCGTGTGGATTACCGCAGACAACGTGGACACACTAGACACGGGGGACTAGCGGGGCCGAGCGCGGCGTCTCCGGGCCGCCGCGGATACTCTTCGTGCTATGACCGCATCAACTGCCCGGCGCTCAGGTTCCTGGACTCTGTTCACAATCGGCGGCGCACCCGTCGTTGTGGCACAGACCTCGCTGCTGCTGGGCCTGCTCATCGCCGGCAGCTGGTACCCGGTGGTGGCCGCGGCGCTGGACGGGTACGGACCCGCCACCGCGCTCGGGACGTTAGCGGTGGTAGTGCTCGCACTCACGGTAAGCATCCTGGCGCACGAGCTGGCCCACGGGGCGGTCGGCGCGTTGCTGGGGCGCCGACCGGTGCGCTACGAGCTGCACCTGTGGGGCGGACGCACAACCTTCGGCCCGACCAGTCGATGGCGGCCATGGAAGGACGTGCTCACCTCCTTGGCCGGGCCGGCCGCGAACCTGGTACTGGGGGTCATCGGGACCGGAACGCTTGGGCGGGTAAGCTCCGAACCGTTGTTCGTGGCGCTGTTTATGGCGAGTTGGCTCAACTTCGCCCTGGCCGCCTTCAACGCCCTGCCGGGTCTGCCGCTTGACGGCGGGCATGCGTTGAGCGCGCTTGTCGAACAGCTCAGCGGCCGGCGCCGGCTCGGTCAAAAGGTCGCTGCGGTCGGCGGGCTGCTGGTAGTGGCGGGCCTGGCCTGGCGTTGGATTCTGGTTCCCCTGGTGACGGGAAGACAGCCCGACGCCTTCACCCTGTTTCTCGCCGTCATAGTCTCCTGGCCCATCGCCACCACCTCCTGGCAGGTCCTCGGCCTGGGCCGGGGTACGCGCGCCGCGGCCCGCCTCGACCTGCGCAACCTGACTCGTCCGGTCGCCGTCGCCAGTGCCGAGACGCCTCTGGTCGCAGCGCGTGACCAGCTCGACGCCGGGGCGGGGCTGGTGCTCGTGACCGACGGCGCGCGGATCCTGGGCACGCTCGACGCGCCCGCCCTGGCCGAGCTGGAGCGATCCGGCCTGCCCGACGCCAACGCCGTCACCGTCGGCCAGGTGTGCACCGTGCTGCCTGCAGCCGCGGTCACCACCCAGGTCACCGGACAACCGGCCGCCGACGCCCTGGCGCGGGCGCGGGGCGTGTCGCGGTGGCTGGTGCTGGTGGAAGACGGGCGCGTCACCGGCGCCGTCCCCACCGGGGCCCGCTGATAACGCCGCCTCAACTTCGCTGCTTCGCCACTGCCATGTGACACTGGCCCCATGAGCGCCGCCGACCCGACCCGTCACGCCGAGTACTTCGCCGACAACCGGGCCAACTGGGACGATCGCGCCGCACTGCATGAGGCCAGTGGCTACGGCATCGAGGCGCTGCTCGCCTCCCCGACCGCCATCTCCGCCGAGATCACTCCGGACCGCGAGCGCCTGGGTGACCTGAGCGGATTGGACGTCGTGCACCTCCAATGCCATCTCGGCCTGGACACGGTGAGCCTGGCACGCCTGGGCGCCCGCCGAGTGGTGGGTCTGGACCTGTCGGGCGAGTCCCTGCGCCGCGCCCGGTCCATCGCCGAGCGCGCCGGCGCCGACATCGACTTCGTGCAGGCCAATGTATACGACGCCCGTCAGGCGCTGGTGGGGGACTTCGACCTCGTATACACCTCCTTGGGGGTGCTGTGCTGGCTGCCCGACGTGGCAGCATGGGCCCGCGTGGTCGCCTCGCTGCTGCGGCCCGGGGGCCGTCTGGTACTGCGCGATGACCATCCCGTCTTCCAGGCGGTGGGTGACGACGTCAGTCGCGGCCTGATGCTCCACGAGCCCTACTTCCAACGCGCCGATCCCATGACCTGGGAGGATGCGGGCTCCTACGTCGCCGCCGCCGACGGGTCGCCCGCCATCACCCATACGGTCAGCCACCAGTGGAACCACGGCGTCGGCGAGATTCTCACCGCTCTGCTCGCTGCCGGGCTGGTGCTCGACGAGGTGACCGAGACCCGTTACTCCGCCTGGTGCCGTTGGCCCGAACTCATGGAACGCTGTGCGGAGGGTTTCCGCTTCGCCGACCCGGCCCTGCGCGACCGGCTTCCGCTTCAGCTCGCGGTGGTGGCCCACCTGCCGGAGCGCGCCGGAGCTCAGTGACCCCGGTGGCGGCGTTTAGCTTTTTCGCGGCGTTGCTCGCAGCGCTCGCGCCGAAGCCGTTTTCGTTCCGCTGCCGACGCGTGTGCGCGGGCATACCGTGTAACGCCGGCGTACCCGGGAATCACTAGACTCGGACGCGATGAGCGAGCAGACGACTCCCGCCGTGCAACCACGCGTGGCCACCCAGCAGGTGCTGGGGCAGGCCGGGCGCCGTGGCCCCTTCCGCTACGGCGAACGCGTGCAGGTCACCGACTCCAAGGGCCGCAAGCACACTTTCGTGCTCGACCCCGGCGGCTACTTCCAGTCCCAGCGCGGCAGCTTCTACCACCGCGACGTGGTCGGCCGCGACGAGGGCACGGTGATCACCACCGAGTCCGGGCATGAACTGCTGCTGCTGCGCCCACTGCTGGCCGACTACGTGCTGTCCATGCCGCGCGGCGCCCAGGTCGTCTACACCAAGGACGCCGCCCAGGTGATCGCCTTCGCAGACATCTTCCCCGGTGCCCGCGTGCTGGAGGCCGGGGTCGGTTCCGGCGCCCTGACCATGAGCCTGCTGTCCGCGATCGGGGAGGGCGGCCACCTGCTGTCCATCGAGCGGCGCCACGACTTCGCGGCGATCGCCGCCTCCAACGTCGACTCCTGGTTCGGCCGCCACCACCCCGCCTGGGAGCTGCGCACCGGCGACTTCGTCGACGTGGTCGCCGCCCACGTCGCTGACGCGAGCGTGGACCGGGTGGTGCTGGACATGCTCGCCCCCTGGGAGAACATCGACGCCGCCGCCCGCGCCCTGGTACCCGGTGGCGTGTTCCTCGCCTACGTCGCCACCGTCCCGCAGCTGTCGCGCACCGTGGAGGCACTGCGCCACTCCAGGCGGTTCACCGAGCCCGAGTCCTGGGAGTCGGCGGTGCGCAGTTGGTATGTCGACGGCCTGGCCGTGCGTCCCGACCACCGCATGGTCGCCCACACCGGCTTCCTGATCTCCGCCCGCCGCCTCGCCGCCGACTCCGCCCCGCTGACCCGCAAACGCCCACCAGCACGCGGCGCCTACGACGACGCCGGCTACTGGACCATCGAGGACGTGGGGGAGCGCACCAGCACCGACCGCAAGGTCCGCCGCGTGCTGCGCGACTGCCGGGCCAAGCAGCCCGAGGACGCCACCCCGGTTCAGCCGGGCCTGCCCGGTCCGCAGGAGTCGGAACATGAGTGAGTTCCAGCCCTTGGGCATGCCGGCGCGCGACTTCACCAGCCACCAGCTGCGTGAGGCCCGCGCCGAGGCCATCAGCCTGTCCGCCAAGAACGAGCGCCTCGCGTCGGCCCTGAGCGCCGCCCGCGAGCGCATCGCCGAGCTCGGCACCCAGCTCGACGCCGTCACCCGCCCACCCGTCACGCTCGGCCTGCTCACCGGCCTGCCCGGTCCCGCGGAGGCCGACGTGTCCCTGGGCGGACGTCACCTGCGGCTGGGGCTGCACCCCGATCTGGAGGTGGCCGAGCTGGAAGTGGGGCAGCGCGTGGCCGTCAACGACCAGATGCTGGTCGTCGCCGCCCTGCCCGCGCCCGACACCGGCGAGGCCGTCACCCTGGATGAGGTGCTGGCCGACGTCGACGACGTCGCGACCGTCGGCGAGAGCACGGCGGTGCCCACGGCCCGCGCCCTGGTCACCACCGGCTCCGGCGCCACCCGCGTGGTGCGCGTGGCCGGGCACCTCGACGCCGACGCGCTGCGGCCCGGCGACACGCTCGCCGCCGACCTGCGCGCCGACCTGGTAACCGCCCGCATCGCCCGCACCAGTGTCCAGCAGCTGGTGGTCGCCGAAACCCCGGACGTGTCCTGGGACGACATCGGTGGCTTGGGCCCGCAGATTCAGCAGATCCGCGACTCCCTCGAACTGCCCTTCGCCCACCCCGGCCTGTACCGCGCCTACGGGCTGCAGGCCCCCAAGGGCATGCTCCTGTACGGCCCGCCCGGCTGCGGCAAGACCCTGATAGCCAAGGCGGTCGCCACCTCCCTGGCCCGCTCCACGGGCGCCGGCGTCCACGACGCCGCCTTCCTGAACATCAAGGGCCCGGAGCTGCTGAGCAAGTTCGTCGGTGAGACGGAGCGGCAGATACGCGCCATCTTCGACCAGGCCCGCAAGGTCGCCGCCGAGGACCGTCCGGTGGTGATTTTCTTCGACGAGATGGAGGCCCTGTTCCGCACTCGCGGCAGCGGCGTCTCCTCCGACGTGGAGACCATGATCGTGCCGCAGGTCCTCACCGAGATCGACGGCGTCGAGTCGCTGAACAACGTGGTCATCATCGGCGCCTCCAACCGGGAGGACATGATCGACCCGGCGATCCTCCGGCCCGGACGATTCGACGTGAAGATTCGCATCGACCGCCCCGACGCCGCCGGTGCGCAGGAGATCCTCGCCAAGCACCTGCGCGCCGACCTGCCCCTGGACCCGGCGGAACTCGCCGCAGCTGGAGGCCACCGGGAGACCGCCGCGGCGGCCATGCGCCGCGCCGCCGTCACCGACCTGTACGCCCGCACCCCCGAACGGGCGGTACTGGAGCTCGCCTACGCCTCCGGGCGGCGCGAGACCCTGTACCTGGCCGACTTCGTCTCCGGCGCCATGCTCGCCGCCATCGTCGCCCGCGCCAAGACCGCCGCCATTAAGGATGAGCTGGCCGGCGGGGACGGCGGCCTGTCCACCGAGCGGCTGCGCGCGGCGGTCGCCGTCGAGGCCCAGCAGAACGAGGAGATCACCGCCGCCACCGCCCCGGAGGCCGCGGCCCGCGTCGTCGGCCACCGTGGCGAGATGGTGCGCGCGGTGCGCCGCCTGACGGACGCGATCACCACAGACCGACAGGAGAACGCATGAGCGCGCCCGAGTCCAGCCAGTTCAGCCCGGTGCGGCGCCCCGTCGGCCTGGAGACCGAGTTCGGGGTGCTTGAGCCGGGCAACCCCTATGCCAACGCCGTAGTCATGGCCAGCCGCATCGTGTCCGCCTACGGCACGTCGGCCCGCCCCGACGCCGGCACCCGGCAGGCCGTACGCTGGGACTACGAGGGGGAGGACCCGCTCGCCGACCTGCGCGGCGGCAGGCTGGAGCGCGCCGCCGCCCACCCCAGCCAACTCACCGACGACCCCGACCGCCCCGCCCCCTCCGGCGACCTCCCGCCGGCCCCATGGGGCACGCGCCCGCGTCCCAGTGCCGCCGAGGCCGCCCTGCCGCAGGCCACCACCGCCGTGCTCGCCAACGGTGCCCGCCTGTACGTGGACCACGCCCACCCCGAATACTCCTCCCCGGAGGTACTCACCCCCCGCGACGCGCTGGTGTGGGACCGGGCCGGGGAGGTGATCGCCCGCCGCGCCATGGCCGCCCTGGACCCGCGCGACGGCGAGGTGGTCCTGTACAAGAACAACGTCGACGGCAAGGGGGCTGCGTACGGCTCGCACGAGAACTACCTGGTGCGCCGCGACCTGCCCTTCGACACGCTGGCCGCCGCCCTCATCCCCTTCCTGGTGACCCGGCCCGTATTCGCCGGAGCCGGCCGGGTCGGTATCGGGCAGCGCAGTGAGCGCCCCGGCTTCCAGATCAGCCAGCGCGCCGACTACGTCGGCACCGACATCGCCCTGCAGACCACCTTCAACCGGCCCATCGTGAACACCCGCGACGAGCCGCACGCCGACGCCGCCCGCTTCCGCCGCCTGCACGTGATCAACGGGGACGCCAACCGCTTCGACGTGCCGATCTACCTAAAGGTCGCCAGCACCGACCTGCTGCTGTGGTACCTGGAGCGCGCCCACGACCGCGGCCAGGGCCTGGGGGCGCTGGAAGACTTGCGTATCACCACCGACCCGGTGGAGGAGCACTGGGCCCTGTCCCACGACCCGACGCTCAGCTACGCGCTCGCCACCGCCCGCGGCCGGCTGACCGCAGTGGAGATCCAGCGCGCTCACCTGTACGCCATCGCCGCTGCCCTGGGCGAGGACTACGGCGGCATCGACGCCGAACACGTCGGCGCCGAAACCGCCCAGGCGCTCGCCCTTTGGGACGAGACCCTGGAGGCGCTGGACGCCTACGCCACCGCTCACGGCACCCCCGCCCAGGCGCAGGCAACCGCCCGCTCCGCGCAGCTGGTCGAATGGGTCGCCAAGCTGCAGCTGTGCGAGCGCCTACGCGAGCGCTCCGGCACCGGCTGGGACGACCCGCGCCTGGCCGCCGCCGACATCCAGTGGGCCGACCTGCGCGCCGGGCGCGGCCTGGCCGAGAAGCTCATCACCGCCGGCCGCACCCGCCGCCTGGTCACCGACGCCGAGGTGGAGGCCGCCGCCGACCAGCCGCCCGTCGGCACGCGTGCCGCAGTTCGCGGCACGGCGGTGGCCAACCACGCCGCCGTCGTCGCCGCCTCCTGGACCAGCCTGGTGCTGGACGTGCCCGGGCGCGCCGAGCTGCTGCGCCTGCCGCTGCCCGACGCCGTGGCCGTATCGGAAGCCGAGTCAGCACGTATCCTGGGCGCCGTCCAAGACGCCGCCACCCCCGCAGAACCGGAAGAATCAGAAAGCCAGTCACGCGCATGAGCCTGAACGAGCAGATCCAGCCCTCTCCCGAACCCGCCGCGCCCGACCCGGCACCGGCCGGAGGCTCCGGCCAGACGCAGGCCGTCGGTGTTGACGACATCCTGGATGAGATCGATGCCGTCCTGGAGACCAACGCCGCCGCCTTCGTCCAGGGCTTCGTCCAGAAGGGCGGGCAGTGACGTTGAGTGCGCCGTCGGGCACTCCAGCCGACCGGCGCGCCCCCGCCCGGCGGATCATCGGCGTCGAAACCGAGTACGGCATCACCTGCGCCTCCACCGCCGGCGGCCCCCCACCGCTGGACGCCGACCACGCCGCCCGCGAGCTGTTCGCCCCCCTGATCGCCCGCGGCCGCTCCTCCAACGTCTTCACCCGCGGCGGCGCCCGCCTGTACCTGGACGTCGGCTCCCACCCCGAGTTCGCCACCGCCGAATGCGATAGCCTCACCGACCTGCTCGCCCAGGACCGGGCCGGCGAACTCACCATGGCCGACCTGGCCGCACAGGCCAACGCGCGCCTGGCCGCGCAGGACGTGCCCGGCCGCATCCACCTGCTCAAGAACAACCTGGATGCCGAGGGCGCCGGCTTCGGCTGCCACGAGAACTACCTGGTGCGCCGCCGCGGCGACTTCTGGAACGACGCCCGCACCCTGGTACCCCACCTGGTGACCCGGCAGATCCTGGTCGGCGCCGGCCACATCCTCACCGACCCGGCCGGGAAGCGTCCCGCCCGCTACGTCTTCTCCCAGCGCGCCGACCAGATGGAGGACGCCGTCTCCTCGGCCACCACCCGCTCCCGCCCGCTCATCAACACCCGCGACGAGCCGCACGCCGACGCCGAGAAGTACCGGCGCATGCACGTGATCGTCGGGGACTCCAACATCGCCCAGGGCTCAACCCTGCTCAAGGTCGGTGCCATGGACCTGCTGCTGGACTACCTGGAGGCCGGCGGTGACCTGTCCGACCTGCGCCTGGCCAACCCCATGCGGGCCATCCGCGACACCTGCCATGACCTGACCGGCACCGTGCAGCTGGAGCTGGCGGACGGACGCACCATCACTCCCGTCGGCCTGCAGGCCGAGCACCTGGAACGCGTACGCGCCCACGCCGACGCCGAACTGGACCTCACCGACGCGCACCGGCACGTACTGGACCTGTGGGAGCGCGGCCTGGAGGCCGTGCGCGCCGGCAACCCGGCGCTGGTGGCGACCGAACTCGACTGGGCCGCCAAGCAGCAGCTGCTGACCCGCTACGCCCAGCGCGCCGGCACCGGCCTGGACGACCCGCGCGTGGCCCGCCTGGCCCTGGCCTACCACGACGTCGACCCCACCGACGGGCTGCGCCTGCGCCTGGAGGCCGCCGGCCTGCTCAAGCGCATCGTGGACGAGCCCGCCTGCCGGGCCGCCGTCGACACGCCTCCGGCGACCACCCGCGCGCACCTGCGCGGCACCGCGGTCGCCCGCGCCGAAGAGCTGCGCCGCGACCTGTCAGTGGACTGGGTCAACCTCAAGCTCGACGACGGGCACACCCGCCCCGTCGCCCTGCGCGATCCCTTCGCCGCCGTCGATGCGCGCGTCGACGATCTGGTGGCCGCAATGGAGGGGCCGATTTCGCCACGCTCTGGCATACTCGTAACCAGCCCATGAATCCGTACGCCGATCAGACCACGCCCGTGCCCGCATCGGGGCCGGACGGCAAGCCCTTGACCCGCCGGCAGCTGCGCGAGCTCGAGCGGGAATTCGAGCGTGCTCGTCAGCACAGTCTTAGCGAGCACGGTACGGCGCCGCCCCCGGCGGTGGTGCATGTAGACGGCGGTCCCGGTATTCCCACGGCGGTCAACTCATTGGTCGGCAGCTCGCAGCCGGAGCCGCCGCCGATTACCGGTGCACAGCGTGCGATCGGGGCCGCTCTGGGACGGCCCCGGCCCCGCGGACGCGTCGCGGTCATACTCGCCGTCATCGTGGTTGCGGCGATCGTGCTGATGCCTGTCATTGTCTCCCGCCTCGGTCACGGCGGCGAGGAGACGGGCAGCGTAAGCAGCCAGGTCACTGCGGCGGATGCGCCCATCGACTCGGTGCTGGAGGTGGCCGGCCGGGTCGGCTCGGTCCCCGTGGTGTCCCTGATCTCCCCGCTGGCGCCGGCCACTTCCGTCAGCACCGACACACTGATCGTCGGCGACGGTCGCAGCCTGTCGGCAGGCGACGCCGTACTGCTGTCCGTATCCACGTTCTCGGGCACCAACGGGGCGAACACCACCGGAACTCCCACCGGCGTGCGTATCTACCGCGGAACCGTGGACCCGGACGCACTCGGCGAGATACTCGCGGAAACGGTGACCGGGGCGACCGAGGGGTCCCGCCTGGTGCTGCGCGCCCCCGTATCCGCCCCGGACGGCGCCGTCGCCACCGAGATCACGGTGGTCGACGTGCTGCCCACCACCGCGGTAGGGCAGGAGCAGAGCCCCGTCGAGGGCCTGCCGGTTGTAGCCGTCGCCGACGACGGCACCGTCTCGCTGTCGATTGAAGGCCTGCGCGCCCCCAGCCGGGCCGCCGCCTCCGTCCTGATAGTGGGAGCGGGGCAGCAGATCGACTCCGGTGACGTCATCATTGCCCGCTACGCCTTTGTCAACTGGTCCGATTCCACCCTGGGTACCTCCAGCTACGGCGCCAGCACCGTTCCCGGCACGATTGACATGTCCAACACGATGTCCGGGATTGCCCAGCAGCTCGTAGACGTAACCGTGGGCAGCCGGATCGTGCTGGCGCTGCCGGCCGATCAGGCTGCTGGCGACGACGCCCTGGCCGTGGTCATCGATATTCTCGCCGTCGCCGCCGACGGCACCCTCACCGACGCCACGACGGCACCCAGTGCAGGGGCCACGGCTGACACGGAGGGCATTATCAGGGTTACTCCCAGTCCAGAGGCCGCGCGGCCCGCAGCTGCCGCACCTGCTGGTGGGAGCGGGAAGGAGGAGCGGTAGTCCATGAGTGTTGCGGTGCGCGTGATCCCCTGCCTGGACGTCAAGGACGGTCGGGTGGTCAAGGGCGTCAACTTCACCGGTCTGCGTGATGCGGGCGACCCCGTGGAGCTGGCGGCCCGCTACGACTCCCAGGGCGCTGACGAGATCACCTTCTTGGACGTGTCCGCCTCTGCCGAGGGGCGCGCCACCATGCTTGAGGTGGTCGCCGCTACTGCTGCGCAGGTATTCGTTCCCCTGACCGTCGGTGGTGGGGTCCGCAGTGTGGAAGATGTCGACCGTCTGCTGCGGGCCGGCGCCGACAAGGTGGGTATCAACACCGCCGCCATTGCCCGCCCCGAGCTGCTGACGGAGGTGGCTGCCCGCTTCGGCAACCAGGTCGTAGTACTGTCCGTGGACGCCCGCCGCTGCCCACCGGGCGTGGCCACGGCCTCCGGCTATGAGGTGACCACCCACGGCGGCACCCGCTCCACCGGCATAGACGCCGTCGAGTGGGCGGCGCGTGCTGCCGCGCTCGGCGCCGGTGAGATCCTGCTCAACTCCATGGACGCCGATGGCGTCACCGGTGGCTTCGACCTGGAGATGCTCGACGCGGTGCGCCGCGCCGTGCGCATTCCGCTGATCGCCTCCGGAGGCGCCGGGCGGCCCGATGACTTCGCCGCTGCCGCCGACCACGGTGCCGATGCGGTCCTCGCCGCCAGTGTCTTCCACTACGGCACCATGACTATCGGGCAGGCCAAGGAGGCGCTGCAGGCGGCCGGCCACCCGGTGCGCTGAGCCACTGGGCAACCAGGCCGGTCCAGGATGGGTAATTCTCCCCATACTTTCGAGCCGAGTCCTCGTGTTACGATCCGTGACACACTAGGAAAGGCAGATATATGACCAGCTATGACCCCAACCAGAACCCCGGGAACAATCAGGGCTACCCGGCAGGGCAGGCCCCGCAGAACCAGGCTCCCAGCTACAACCAGCCCGCCGGCTACGGCATGAACCCGATGATGCCGTCGACCGAGAAGAACAACCTCGGTGGATGGGCCCTGGGACTGGGGATCGCCTCCGTCCTGTGCTGCGGGATTTTCACCGGTATTCCCGCCGCCATTTTGGGCTACCTCGGAATCCAGGCCGCTAATGAGGGGCGGGCCAGCAACAAGGGCATGTCGATCGCCGGCATCATTCTTGGCGCGCTGTCCATCGTGTCGATGATTATCGCTTTCGCCACCGGCACGTACTCAGAGCTCCTCAACAGGTGACCCGTCCGTCTTGTGAGCTATGACCAACTCTCCGGAGTTCTCGAGGTCGATACACGCCGCCGCGTCTTAATGGGCGCGGCGGTGGCCATATCGTTCCTGCCCGGAGCACTGATCATCGGATCCGGACTCCTTGGCCGGGACGGAATGGACTTGTGCCCGGTACACCGCGCGACCGGACTGTGGTGCCCCCTGTGCGGTGGCACGCGCGCAACCCGGGCGCTCCTGCACGGCGACCTGACGGCGGCTGCGGGGTACAACCCCTTTGCCCTGGTGGTTCTGGCCGCGGGTGCCGCAGTGCTACTGCGCTGGATCATCGGCCGCTGCCGTGGCAAGCCGCGCCCATTGCTAACCCCGCGTGAGGCCGTTGCGGTGTTCGCAGTGGCGGGTGTCTTCGCCCTGCTGCGCAACCTTCCGGGTATGTGGGTCTATCTGGGCCCTCTCCTGGGCCCGCCCGGATGACGGTGGCCGACGGCGCACCCGGCCGTGGGAGAATTGCGCAGTGACTTCCTCCCACACTCCAGCGCAGCCCAGTAATCCGCACCTGGGGGACTCATCCCCGGTTTCGCCCCTGCCGGCGGAGCTCGCTGCCCGGCTGAAGCGGGATGCGAACGGCCTGGTTGCCGCCGTCGTCCAGCAGTACGACACCCGCGAGGTCCTCATGCTCGGGTGGATGAACGATGAGGCGCTGCACCGCACCCTCACCGAGGGCCGTGTGACCTACTGGTCCCGGTCTCGGCAGGAGTACTGGCGCAAGGGCGACACTTCCGGCCACTACCAGTACGTCAAGGCGGTGTCTCTGGACTGTGACGGAGACGCGTTGCTGGTTGAGGTGGACCAGGTCGGCGCCGCCTGCCACACCGGTAAGCGCACCTGCTTCCTGGCAGGTGGTGACTTGGGTGCCCGAGCGGGGGAGCGTCCCTCTAGCCGGACAGATTTGCCTGAGCGCCCCCTCGCCGGGAACCATGAGGAGCGGAGGGAGTGACCACCGGGTGAACAGCTTCGAAGAGCTCGCCGCGACGGCGCGTGCCTGCGTGTCCGTGCGCGAGCACCACGTCCCGCTGGATGAGCTCAAGGAGGCCGTGCGCGCGGCACCGGCCTGCCGTGACGCCCTCGCCGCGCTGCGCGGCGAGGGGAGAGCGGTGTCGGTCATCGCTGAGGTCAAGCGCGCCACCGCCACCTTCGCTGATCTCTCCGGCGTAGGCGACGTCGCCATTCTGGCGGGCTTCTACGCCGCCGGCGGGGCCGCCTGCGTCTCGGTAGTGACCGAGCCGGCCCGCTCCCACGGCCGCCTGGCCGATCTGGACGCCGTGCGCGCCGCCGTCGAGGTGCCGGTCCTCGTCAACGACGTGATCGTCACCCCGTACCAGGTACACGAGGCGCGCGCCCACGGTGCCGACCTGCTCATGCTCGACGCCCGGCTCGAGCCCCTGATCCTGGAGTCGCTGATCGACCGGACCCAGTCCCTGGGCATGGCGGCCGTGGTGGAGGCGCACTCGCGCAGCGAGGCCGTCCAGGCCGTGCAGTCGGGTGCGCGCCTCGTCTCCGTGGACGCCCGTGACCCCCAGACCCGGGAAGTTGACCGCTCCCGCTTCGAGCGGGTGGCGCAGGTCCTGCCGGCATCCGTAACCCGCATTGCCGCCGGGGGTGTGCGCGGGCCCCATGACGTAATGAGCTATGCGCGCGCGGGGGCGGACGTCGTGCTCGTCGGTGAGGCGGTCATCCGCTCCGCCGACCCCCAACAGTTCGTTGCCGAGCTGGTTGCCGCGGGCAGCCATCCGGCGCTCCTTCCTGCAACTTACCGAGAGGCGCCGTAAGTGCCCGTCACCTCCCTCGCCCCCGCCGCGGTGCTCGCGGCCTCCATCCCCAGTCCGGCCCGCGGGGTGTGGCAGCTGGGACCACTGCCGCTGCGCGCCTATGCGCTGTGCATCCTTGCCGGGGTGTTCGTCGCCGTGTGGTGGAGCGACCGCCGCTACCGTGCCGCGGGCGGGGGAGCGGACCAGGTGCTCGATGTCGCCCTGCTGGCCGTGCCCTGGGGCATTGTGGGGGCGCGGCTGTACCACGTCGTGACCTCCCCGGAGGCGTATTTCGGTGCACATGGTAACCCGGCGCTCATCCCGCAGGTCTGGCGCGGCGGACTCGGCGTCTGGGGCGGCATCTTCTTCGGCGCGCTCGCTGCCGCCTGGCTGCTGCGCCGCCGCGGGCTGCGCTGGGCGCCCTTCGCCGACGCCGTCGCCCCGGCGCTGCTGGTAGCGCAGGCCATCGGCCGGCTGGGCAACTGGTTCAACCAGGAGCTGTTCGGCTCCCCGACCACGCTGCCCTGGGGACTGCAGATCGACGATGCGCACCTTCCGCCCGGGTACGCCTCCGGCACCCTGTTCCACCCCACGTTCTTGTACGAGGCCCTGTGGAACCTGGCCGGCGCAGCCTTCCTGATCTGGCTGGAGCGGCGGCTGCGACGCCGCGACGGCGCCGTGGGTGGACGGCTGCTTTGGGCCTACCTGATGGTGTACACCGCCGGCCGCGTATGGATCGAGTGCCTGCGCATCGACGACGCCCACATCATTGCCGGACTGCGGCTGAACGTGTGGACATCAATCCTCATCTTCCTGGTCGGGCTGGCCTGCTTCACCGTCCTGTCACGTCGCCCCCTGCACGATGAGGTCACTGCGCAGCCCCGGTGATGACGGTCCCAACCGGGCGGCAAGTGCGTCGGTTGCTCGTGCCCGGGCCGGTAGTCAATTAGGCTTGGCCCATGCGCAGAGCGAAGATCGTATGCACCCTTGGGCCCGCCACCGATTCTCCTGAACAGGTGCAGGCGCTCGTGGACGCCGGCATGAACGTATGCCGCATCAACCGTTCCCACGGCCGCGCCGAGGACCAGGAGGAGGTCATCGCCCGCGTGCGTGCCGCTGCTGAGGCGTCGGGCCGGGCCGTCGCCATCCTGGTGGACCTGCAGGGTCCGAAGATCCGCCTGGGCAACTTCGTGGATGACCAGAAGGTGATGCTCAACAAGGGCGACGAGTTCACCATCACCACCGATGACGTGCTGGGCACCGTCAAGCGCGTCTCCACGACCTTCAAGGGGCTGCCCGGGGACTGCCGTCCCGGCGACCGCCTGCTGATCGATGACGGCAACGTGGCCGTCCGCGTCACAGCGGTTACGGACACCGACGTGGTCACCCGCGTCGAGGTTCCTGGCTACGTCTCCAACCACAAGGGCATCAACCTTCCGGGCGTGGCCGTGTCCGTCCCCGCCCTGTCGGAGAAGGACCGTGAGGACCTGCGCTGGGCGCTCAAGATCGGCGCTGACCTCATCGCCCTGTCCTTTGTCCGCAATGCCAACGACATCAAGGACGTCCACGAGATCATGGACGAGGTCGGCGTACGCATCCCGGTGATCGCCAAGATCGAGAAGCCGCAGGCGGTGGAGAACCTGCTGGACATCGTCTCCGCCTTTGACGGCATCATGGTGGCTCGCGGCGACCTCGGGGTGGAGATGCCACTGGAGGCGGTGCCGCTGGTGCAGAAGCGCGCCATCGAGCTCGCCCGCCGCCAGGCCAAGCCGGTGATCGTCGCCACCCAGGTGCTGGAGTCGATGATCCAGAACCCGCGGCCAACCCGCGCGGAGGCCTCCGACTGCGCCAACGCGATCCTCGACGGTGCCGATGCCGTCATGCTCTCCGGGGAGACCTCGGTGGGCGCCTACCCGATCGAGGCCGTGCGCACCATGGCCAACATTATTGAGAACGTGGAGGAGAACGGCGGCGAGCGCATCGCTCCGCTGGGCTCCTACCCGCAGACCCGCGGCGGCGCCATCACCCGTGCCGCTGCCGAGATGGGCGAGCAGCTCGATGCCACCTACCTGGTCACCTTCACCCAGTCCGGTGATACGGCGCGCCGCCTGTCCCGCCTACGTTCAACTATTCCGCTGCTGGCCTTCACCCCGCTGCGCTCGACCCGCAATCAGCTCTCCGTCTCCTGGGGTGTACAGACATACGAGGTGCCCGAGGTCAAGCACACCGATGACATGGTCGACCAGGTCGATGAGGTGCTTCAGGCCAAGCACCTGGCCCAGCCGGGCGACGAGGTGATCATCGTCGCGGGCATGCCCCCGGGCACTCCCGGCTCCACTAACTCCATCCGCGTGCACACGGTGGGGGAGCGCAGCGACTACCGGGTGTGATGCCGCGGCTATGCGCAATGTCGCTCTGGTAAGGGGATGGCGGCAGCGCAGGTAGGAGTAGCTGGCCCGGTCCGGTCCTCAGCCTACGAACGGCAGAATCTCTGCCCCGCACTGGCCATGTGGCCCTGTGACGCATAGTGCGTTACAGGGCCACACTTGTCCTGTGCGCACCGGCGGGCACCCGGCGAGAATGCGGTGAGCCGTGCGGGGGTCGCCGCGTCGGGGCTTGGCTGCGGCCTCTCCATCTCCGGGAGCGGGGACATCTGCAACGCCACTTCGGGGTTAACAACGCCTGTTAACGGCCTGCTGAAGGGCTCTGAGGTATACAGCAGGCCGTTAAGTGGCGTTGTTAACCTCCAACCGGCGTAGCAGACTCCCCAGCCCGCTCACGCTCACGGTCGGCTCCGCCCTCGTGCACGCCGGGACGGCGCCCCAGCGTCCCGGACCTTGGGCGCTCCGCCGCCCCGTCCGTCAGACACTCGGCGAGCAGAGCACTGTGACCACCACGACCGCACGAGTTGCCCTTCCGGGCCTGCAAGCGCGGCGTGTCAAAGGTTCAAACCGTCGAGCAAACCGCCGAGTTGCGGCTTGTTCCCTCGTGTCCGCACTGGGCACGACCGCCGTCTTTCGTTGAGACAGCGCCGTTCCTCGGTACCTCCGGTGGGACTCGAACCCACAACACTCCGGAGCGGGTTGACCCCAAATGCCCTACTACGAGATGGCGCCAAATACCCGGGTTTAGCCGCTCGATGGAGACGAGCGCTGACTGTCGGAATGTGGCTACTTTGAAGCCGCGACTGCACTGATTCTCACCTGACGTCACAGCGAAGGTGGACGCAAAGTCGCCACACCCCACCTCGTGTGGGTACAGCACACTTCAACCGGTGCTCTGCCCCCGCACAGGACACGGGCATGAGCAAGTATGACGAGGCCCAGCACCCGCGTAACCAGGACGGGCGGTGGCGGCACAAGCCCGCAGCCGCACCAGCCGCAAGCCTAGAGGACCAGGCACCGACGCGGGCCACCAAAAGCAGGAGGTCGGCACGGCTGAAGACCGGCGTCGTCAGGACCAGCCTGGCTCAGCTTTCCGCGCCGGAGACGCTCGAGGCCCTTAGCAAGAGCCTGACGTCAGTTGAGCGCCGGGAGAAGGCTCTGCGGCGCGCACTCGTCGAGCGCGAACTCCAACGCGCTGGCGCGTTGAAAGCCCGCCTTGTCGCCAACAACGACGATGACCAGTTGGTTATCGAAGACCTTCAGGTACGCGCGGGCGTGACCGTGGACAA
This sequence comes from Actinomyces sp. 594, assembly GCF_019325145.1. Taxonomy (NCBI): domain Bacteria; kingdom Bacillati; phylum Actinomycetota; class Actinomycetes; order Actinomycetales; family Actinomycetaceae; genus Actinomyces; species Actinomyces sp. 594. The sequence continues at coordinate 11,016 of NZ_PIZC01000024.1, read as the reverse complement.
GGAGGCCCTACAGCACACGCTCAACCACGTCGTGGACGGCATCGACGGGCAGGTGGACACACCGCCGTACCTGGGCATAACGGATCCCTGGCGTGGACACGACCGGGTGACGGTTGCGGCCGGAGACCGCGTGGACGAGGCACGAACCGCCTACGACCGCGCAGTCCAGCGCCTCCATGCCAGCGCATCCGCTGCCACAACGGCCCTGTGCCTGGAAGCTGAGCGCCAGGGAGCCGGTCACCTCGACGTCCAGGACGACGGTGTGCTAATCCACGAGACCGGTCAGCCGCTGGCCGTTGAAGGCGGGCATCTGGCGGAACTTGTGGCAACCGACGGCGAACTAGGACTTCCTCGCCACTACGTGCAGGACCTGCCAGGCGTGTACCCCTCCGAGGACGACTCCTCATGGTCCGTCGACGTCGCCGAGCACTTGGCTTCTCAGAACGTGCAGGTCCCGGGGCAAACCTACCTCCGTGTCTGACCCGCACCTGCCCCGCACAGAAGGGGGGCATGAGTAGCTATCAGGAGCACGAGCATCCCCGCGGCACCGACGGCAAGTGGACGGCTAAGCAAGCGGCACCACCGGCGGCCAGTCTGCCCGGCCCGGCAGGCAGGACGCTGCGGATAGAGCGCCGCCCCAGAGCCCTGACCTTGTCTCAGCCGGAAATCAACTGGTTCATGGCACGTCATGGGAGCGAACTCGGGCCCGGCGACACGGTGGAAGTCCATGACCCTGCAAGCGAGGCCACCTTGCCGTCTACGCTCGCAACGGTAGTCGCCACAGGCAGGGGGATATGCCGAACGCAAGATGACGCTGATGGCCGATTCGAGGCCCGCGACAAGGTGCGCCTCATCGCTCACGGGCACGCCCACGTACTTGCTGGTGACGCGGCGTCGGTGGACCTCTACGACGATGCTCACGCAGACCTGGTTGACGCCGCGGAAGCCAGCGTGTTGGGCAGGAGAGCCACGGTACATGCCGGGCCCGGCACAACCGTGTACGCGTGGGCCGGGATCGTTCGCGCAGACGACGGCGCCCAGGTGTGGATCATGCGCCCGGGAGTCACCGTCCAGGCGGCTCCGGGCGCCATGGTCGGTGATGGCGAGGACTCGCCGGTCGCCAAGGAGGCGCGTCCGATCGAGGGCGACGTGTTCGCGCGTCACCGGCGCAACGCTGAGGAAGGCGTGTACGACCGTGAGCCCCTGTATGACCTCAATGGACAGTATTGGTGAGTAGGGGCCGGTCCGCATGTCATCCAACATGAGTAACTACGAGGATGCCCAGCATCCCCGGGGCGCCGACGGCCGCTGGGTAACGAAGACGGCTGGGGCCCCTGCCGCATCGCTACCAGAGCCACCTGCGCAGAAGATGAATCCGCGTGTAGTCGACGCCAGCACGCTAAACACCGATCGGCAGGCCGTGTACGACGCTGTCGACGACGTGATAGACGCTGAGGTCGCCCAGACGGACAGCCTGGTCCGCGAGACCATGAAGCCCGGCCAACGAGCCAGTCTCAAAGTCCGGGGAGAGAATCTGACGATCAATGAGATCTGGGACATCCGGACCGGCGATGTCATCACCGACACGCCCCGGCGGATCCCGGTGACGGCGAAAGCCCTGGATTCCATCGCCTCGCGTCAAAGCATGATCGGTGTACTCCACAAGGTGGAATTCGACGGCCCCAACCGGGAGCAGGCGACCCAGGCTGTTGAGCAGACCCGCCAGGCACATGCTCAGGCCAGCATGCGGCTCATAGATGACGCGCTGACCGCCATCGACCAGCATCGGAATGCCCGCAAAGTCGAACTTCAAACCCAGGACGGCCGGACCGTGGGGACCGTCGCTGTCGGGGGCCTGATCGTCCACCGAGCGGACGGCGGTGAAGAGCGGTACGGCACTGCCAGCGACGAATGGGACGCTTTCGCCCACCCAATCGCTGACGACCTCGACCCGCGGGCTCTACAGGCACTGCCCCAGGACGACAACGGACGTATCGACATGGCGACCTGGCGGTCCCGGCGAGACAGGAGGGCCAAAGAGTGACCCATGATGAGTCACAGCACCCGCGTGGCCTGGACGGCAGGTGGGTGTCCAAGCTTGCGGCGCCGCCAGCCGCGAGTCTCCCCACACCACCAGGATGTGGCGGCGTGCCTATGAGGATGGCGGAGGCACTATGGGGCTACGGGATCGCCCACGAGCCCAGGGCACGCGAGTTTGACCTCAACGGTGCTGCCCGGGCGGGATTTGATCCCGCCACGGGCGACCTGGAGGACTGGCGGGTCCTCGACATCGACGACGAGCCTCTGCCGGAAGACGACCCCCGGATGCTCGATGCCCTTCAGCCCGATGAGACCGGCCGAGTGATCGTCCTGGATTCCCAGGGGGACTACTGGGAGCGCCAGGGTGACGGGGACTGGCGACAGACCGACCCCCAAGGCCCAAACACGGTGTCGGGTCTACAAGCGACAAGCGAGGCACTGACGGACTGGCACGCGCCGCTACTGCGAGTCACCGTCAGACCCACCACCTGACTGCTGTCCAGCGAGCAGGGCGTGGACCTCCCGTCCGTCCAGGTGCCCCCTGGCGAGCAGAGCCTGTGCGAGCGCATCCACCTGGATCAGCCGACGGGAGAGGATCCGGTCGGCCCTGGACCGCGCACACGCGACGGCCTGCCCGACCGTCAGGAAGGCCTCGCAGCCGACGGGGACGTAGCCGGTGGAGAGCAGTGCCGCAGCACGGGTTTCGGCCGCCTGGATGTCCTGGGATGCCCCGTAGTGGTGCCGGCCCTCAGCCTGGTCCAGGACGTTCGCGGCCACAGTCATGGTCAGCGTGTCCCAAACGTCGGGTCCGAGCCCGCGGCTCGGTAGGGGCGGGATGCTCTCGACGCAGCCGCCGTCGTGTCCGCTTATGTGTATGTTGGCGCCGATGACCGTGAAGCCGACGGCCACGGCGACGACTGCGTGTGCGGCCTCGTGACGCGCCCTCGCCTCGTCATTGATGACGGCTGTCCCCTGGTGCTACTTCCACAAGGGCGCCAGCCGCTTGGTCAGCTCCTCACGATCTTGGCCCGGTGCCAGCTGGGCGTCCACCCACCGGTCGAACGGCCCGGGGCCCGTGACCGCAACAGCCGACGTAGACTGTCTCTCGGACACGACCATGGTCTCGCGGTGCCGCCGGCGGAGTACCCGGATGGCACCGCGGACCAGCAGAGCGATCGTCAGGACCGTGACGATCTGTCCCTGCGCGGTCGGGGGTGCGTCGGCAAAGGCGCTGAATACGGGCGTTCCAAAGGTCCATGCCAGGCCGATCGCAGCGAGGTACAGCAGAATTTGCCCGGCGGTTCTCACTGGACCTCCCCGGAACGCAGGGCCGGCGAGGCCCCGAGAGCAACCAGGTCACACAGTAGACCAGCGACCCGCAGCCTGTGCTGGTCAATATTGGACTGCTCGGTCGGGGCTTGATGGTCCTCGACGGCGACGCGCACAACGAGGTCGTATACCTCCAACTCCACGCCATTCAGGTCGTTCGGGATGCTGAGGTCCGGGCGGGTCATGTCGACATCGGCCGGGATACCGAGCCGAGCTCGGGCTCCGGCGATCACGTCGTTGATGGCGCTGACACGAGCGACATCGTCACCTGGATAGCGGCGGGCGCAGCCGAGCGCTCGCGCAAGCCTGAGAAGATCAATTCCGTCCTGCACGTCTATGCCTTTCTGTCGGTTGGTACCCCAGTAGTGGACGGAATGACCGTCATAGGGAAAAGAGGTCAATGGCTCCTGCGGTCTTGGAGCGCTTGCACCAGACGCGGACCGACGGGCGTTGTCATGCGGGTGCGGAGCCGGTCGTAATGAGCAGTCTGCGCAGATGATGCGTGACGGGCCCCGATCATGACCTCACGCTCAGGAATCCCCGCATCCAAGGCCAAAGTGATGAATGTCGTGCGAAGCCCGTAGGGTGTCACCGGTGGGAGTCCCGCCTCATTCAGGAGTCGGATCAACCTGCCCCGTTCGGCCCCCTTCGTCCAGGGCCGTCCGGTGCGGGGGTTGAGCAGAAGCACGCCCCGTCGACGCCCAGCAACAACGTCCTGAAGAATGCGGGATGTGACCGTGGGCAGAACGATCCTGGCCCTGCCTTGGGTTTTGGTCGCCTCCACCGCCAGGGTCGTGGCCCCGTCATGAGTTGCGAGGTCCTCAACTCGCAGTCTTCGGGGCTCACCGGGGCGCAGGCCCGACAGCGCCCATAAATGCACGTGCGCCGCAAGCTCTCCGCCGAACCACTCCCTTGATACCTCGAGGAGACGAGCCAGGTCGCCCCAGCCGAGCCAGACACGAGCTTCGGAACGTCCGCGGGCAGGACCGCGGACCAGAGCCGTCGGATCAGCGGGGATCAACCGCTCCTCCAATCCCCACCGGTAGAATCCCCGCAGGTGCCCAATGATCGTTGAAATCGTGCGGGGTTTCAGCCCGGCGTCCCGCCTTTCGGCCAGGTAGTTTTCGACGTCGTCGCGGGATGCCGACAGCAGGGCAATGTTGCGTTCCTGGAGCCAGCGTGACCATGGTGCGAGGTCGGTGCGGTAGTTCTCGCGGGTCTGCCCAGCTAGCCGCGCGGCGAAGCGGTCAAGCAGTTCGTCACTTTCCGCGTCCACAGGGAATCTCTCCTTCCTCAATGGCGTCGTGCATCCCAGCCGAGAATCCACGTCTGGTCAGGTCACTTGTCGGCCACATCCGCCTCGCTAGGGCCCTCGCATAGCTCGCTGAACCTGGCGTGGGCGACCGGCTGGCCGACAGCGTGGCGGATCCGTCCCATGGCCATGTCGGCCACCGTGGGGTATGAGCTGCCGGTGATGCGCTCCATGTCGTCCGGGGAGACGTGCTGGGCGCGGACCCCTCGCCTGCGCCCGCACAGACGCGTCTCAGCGAGCAGAGTGCCGTCGGCGGCGACAATCACGCCACGGTTCTGCACCCCGGACATACCCAGGCGGTTGGCGTGCCACGCGATCTGAGCCCACCGGGCCAGCTGAGCGGCGTCCTGCGGGCGCCCGCCGGCTCGGAGCATCCAGGCTCGGGCCTTGGCCGTGACGTATGGGTGAGCGGTCATTGTTCGTCCTCCTTAGCGGTTGGCTGTCACTGTCCAGTAGTGGACGGACCAACCTCTTTAACCAGAGACGGGAACTCTCCGGCGATTGCTTCAAGCGCGTTCTTCGTCCGTGTGATCTCCCGGATCAGGTGGGTGAGGATCTCCCCAAGATCGGACGTACAGGCCAGGCTCTGGAGCGTGGTGACCAGCTCCAGGGCGGACTTCAGCTGGTCGGGAGAGACATTGTTGGTGTCGTGCCAGCTCGCGTATCTGTCGATCGTCAACCCCAGAGCACGCTCCAGGTCCTCCAAAGTCTCAAGACGCCACCGCTGCTCGGGAGTCAACCTGGGTGACATGCGAGCTTGCTGCTCCCACTTCTTGCGCGCCCGCGCGACCTCCTGGTCAGCGAGCGCCTGAACCGCCCGTTGACGCTCCTGCTGGGCCAGGGTGTCGAGCCGGGCCATCAGGGACCGCACAGCCCACCAGGGCGGCTCATGGTTTGCCTTCACCTGGGCCTTGACGATGACGCGCATACGCCTGGCCCGGCTGCTGGCGGGTGGGATCATGAGTCCCCAGCCGGCAGGAATCTCCTCAGGCGGCACTACCGCGGTCGAGGGTGCAACGATGTACCAGGCATGGCATGCGTCAGCCCAGGTGTCGGCCTTGTTGGCCTTGTCGAGTTCAGCCCGCCAGTCGGAACGGGAGACTTTGAGCTCGTGGCCTATAAGAATGCGTCCGGACGAGGAAGTGAATCCGGCCCACAGGGCGTCGCAGCGGCGCCCGCCACCGTAGGAGCCGTTGACGGCGACCTCGGTTGCGAGCACACCGCCGGGTTGACCTGCCCTGGACGGCGGGATGTAGTGGTTGCGCAGAGCCTGCATGAGGGCGCCGGTGGTCATTGCTGGGGTCGTCATGGCCTGGCCTCGACGCGGGCACCGGCCTGTAGGGACTTGGCGGCCTGACGAAGGGACATGGTCACCGGTACTGCCTCACCGATGGCGACGGCCACCTGTCCGTGGTGGTGCCGCGTGGTCGCGACAATGGTCGCCCAGACATCCCGGGCGGCGAGATAGATGCCGAGCGTGGCTGTGCCCGTCCGGGTGTCCCAGAAGGGACCCTTCAGGTCGGCGTGCGCGAGTCCGGCCTGTGCCGCGACTCGGAGTGTCCGCTCCATCCGAATCACCGCATGGAACAGCTCGTGTGCCTGGTCTCGCCTTGCCCGGGCATAGGCGCGGGCAAACCCCGCCAGGGGAACCGTTTGCTCCGGCCGTGCAGGAAGCTCGAAAGTGACTTTTCTGGTGGCGGGGTACCACGTGATTGTGGCCTGGACCCCAGCATGAGTGGTCGCGTTCTCCGGCAGAATTCTTGTGCCAGTTGGCATCACCGGGATCGGGCTCGGTGGAACCGCCAGAACATCCTGTAGGACATCGATGGGCAGATCGGGGTCGAGGGCGAGGACATGCCCCTCGACCTCCACGACCTCGACGACAGAGTCTTCTCCGTTGGGTCTCATACTGTCCGTAGTGGTCGGCAACCACCCGAAGCGTGCTGCATGTACCCCGTGCCTGGGCCCGAGCGTCAGTAACTGGGTATGACCGACACGCGAGACGAAACTGAGGTCGCCAGCGGGCGAACGATACAGCCCATTGCACTCCCCGAGGGGTTCGACCCCGATATCCACACCCAGGCGTTTGAGCGGGCCGTGTCCGCGAGGCTGTCCGAGCGTATGGGTGGGACTTGGCGGCTGACCGGGATCGACGTCGAGGCCGCTCGCGCCTACTTCGCTCCGGCTGTCCAGGTCGCAATGGTCTCGGACTCTCGGGTTGTGGTGCTGCCCGACACCGTTAAGCCCTCCGATGGGGCGGCCCAGGCCTCCCTGCTTGAGCGGATGTATGAGTCCCGGTATCCGGGGGAGGGGTGGACGATGATCGACTTCGACCCCTACGGGCACCGGGCGACCATGGGGCGCCTGGACGCCGAGGAACTGCGGGCCCGTGACGCCCTGGCGTCCGCCCTGTCCGTGTCGCTCAGGCCCTGGAAAGTCAAGGTCACGCGCGTCGACGGCGGAGGATTCGACGTAGAGCTGCCGACCACCTATGTGCCCTCGAAGCACGACCGACGACTCAAAGAGGTCGTCACCACGATCATCGGCCACCCCGGCTGGTGGATCCGGACCGACGCCGCGGCCCTGACCGCCCAAATACGCCCCGGGGAGCTCCCGACCTTCCCACCAGCGATCCCCTACCCATACGACGCCGAGACAGAAGATATCTGGCGGCTGCCACTCGCTGTACGCCTGGGGGACCCGGGCGAACCCAACCAGCTGGTCGAGCTTGACTTCGACGCCACACCGGGGCTCCTGACCACGGGCACCGCCGGATCCGGCAAGTCCGTGTTCATCAACTGCCTCATCGCCTCCTGCCTCGCCCGCGGCTGGGAACTCGCCGTCGCGGACGTGCCTCACAAGGCCGTGGACTTCACCTGGTGCCGGGACCTGTGCCGGCCCGGAGGCTGGGGATGCGACTCCCAGGAAGAGGCCGTAACCGTCCTGCGCCTCGTCTACGAGGAAGGCCTGCGGCGCGCAGACCTGCTCAAAGAGCACGGAGTGCAGAAGATCCAGGAGCTACCCGAGCCAGTGCGCCCCAGACCGCTACTGGTCGTCGTCGATGAGGTTGCAGCGCTTTTCGCCCTGGAACCCGTCCCCAAGGGCATTCCCAAGGACCACCCTCTGGTGACCGCGGCAGTATCCGCGAATCTCGTGACTCAGACCCTGATCAACACGGTGACGCGTCTGCCAGCGGAGATGCGATTCACGGGCATCCGCGTCGCCCTGTCAACACAGATGGCGCAGGCCAACACCGGCGTATCCGTACCCCTGAAGACAAACCTGGCGAACCGGGTCCTTCTGGGGGCTAACCCCAATGACACGGCTCGCGGGCACGCCCTCCTGGATCCCAGGTCGGTGCCGCGCGTACCCGAATGGATCCGTACCGATGAGGATGCCGCACGGGGCGTAGGCGTTGCTGAGATCGAGGGTGAGCGCCCGCGAGTCATCAAGGGCTTCTACACCGACACGGAGGCTCTACGGTCGTGGCTACTAGCCAGGGGAGTGCCACAGAACCCGCACCCTGAACCGGCAAACTCGGACATTGATCGGCTTGTCCCGACCCTGGACGACGATGAGATCTACGATCCCCGGAGCTCTCGCCTTGAGCGGGAGGGCGGGTTCGGTGACCCGGGCGGTGACCCGGGAGAGCTGAAGGGTGCGGCCAAGGCCGCCCACGACCTGGCAGTCAGTGCCGCCCGCGCCAGCCTCAGGAAGCAGCGCAAGCAGGGCGATTGAGAAGTAGCCGCATATCTACCGTCCGCGTCCGTCCACTACTGGAGCAACCAGCAACTGCGACTCCAAGTAGAGGAGGACACCGATGACGGTCATGATCCTGCACATGACCCCGCCGACCCTGGCGAAGGTCATGATGCTCAGCCCCTCCGCCCCGGCGGGCCGCTACCTGTCCGAGGCCCTGGACCTGCCCGCACCCGACGGTCTGGGGGAGGGGGAGAACGCCCTCATCCGGGGGGACGCGCGGCTCGTGACCATGACACTCGGGACCCTGCTGGGGCCCGACGTGCTGGTCCGGGCCGACAGGGCGGTCGTGGCCGTCACGGACTACGCGGCGGTGGCCGTGAGCCGCTGTGGCCGCGACGGCATTCACGTGGCTGTCGATCAGGACCTGGCGCCGGCGGGGGTTGTGGTGCAGATGCTGCGCGATGGCCTTGCGGGCCAGCCCAGTGCGCGCATGCTGCTCGGCCGCTGGAGCCCGGCCGGGCAGGTGGCCTACCGGATCCTCGTCGAGGAGACCGATCTGGAGAGTGTGGCGTCCGACCTGCTCGGCCTCGGTGACCCCGCTTGAGATTGAGGCACATCCGACCACCACCAGGAACAACAGCCACAACATAGGCCCGGTAACGGGCGAAGGAGAACAAACTCATGCAGATCATCAATCGCGGGCAGACGACCCCGGCACCCATCTACCTGGCGGCCCGCCAAGCCGGCGGAGACCTCGCGGTCTTCGACTCCCCGGCCGACGTCATCGCTTCTCTGGCGCCCGGCTACCCGGATGAGGCGGCCAAGGGGCAGGTGGCGGCCTACATAGCGCGCCACGACCTGGCCCGCCGGCTCGTGGCGTCCGCAACCGACCACGCCTGGGCCGACCAGCCGGTGCAGGCCATGCCAGATGCGGCGCGCTACGCCCTATCCGCCCGAGGCGCCCGGGCCATCACCGAAGTCCAGACCTGGGAGCACAAGACACCCCTGTACGTTGTGGGGACCTTCCACCGCCCCTACACCGACGTGCCCCTCCCCGAGGGGAACGTGATCGTCATCGACCCGTCGACGGAGGCCGACCTGGTGGCCTCCATCGCTGCCGGGGGCCTGATCGACGCCGTCGACGTCGCCCCCGGCTCCGTCTGGCAGGGGTGAACGACGCTCCCTCTTCTTTCCCGCACAGAAGAGGGGCATGAGCACCAAACGCACATACCGCGAATCTGATTGGCGCAGGGATGACCATGGGCGTTACGCCGGCCGCGTGGCCTCACCGCCCGCCGCCACACTGAGCGAGCGCGCCGCACGCATAGCCCGCACCGGCGCCACACCCGCAACCACGATCACCCGCGAGCACCGCGGGCACATGCGCCACTTCTGGGCCGACGCCCTACGCACTGCACCAATCGACCTCGACCGGCCAGCACCGAAAATCGACATGGTCATCGGCGGCGTCAAGACTATCCAGCACCCATACAAGGGCGGGGCCGGGACGCTCCGCATGCCATCCGTGGCGGCCCTGGAGCGCATGGCCGACACCGGGGTCACAACATTCGACATCCCAGTCCAGGCCTCCCTGGATGGCGGGCACGTCGCCGGCTGGTGCCGGGTATCCCGCAACGACCGCGGGGCCTGGGCTGTCGAGCCCCTGGGCATGGACGACAAGGCGGGAGCCGCGGCCCGCCGCCAGGTCTCATGGGTCTTGGGCAATGAGCACCCCAACTTCGCGCTCAACGAGTTCGGCTCCATGGCTGAGCTCGCTGCCGAAACAGAGCGCAGGGCCGGCACCGAACCCGCGGCAATCCACTCGCGGGCACTTCAGGAGATCGGCTACTGCGACCGCGAATCAACCCTGTACGCCACGACCCACGACGGGTCCACCTATGGGTGGCGGGCCCCCAGGGACGTCTATGAGCGGATGCTCGACGGCTCAGCCGGCTCGATCTTCTCCCGCGAGGTCGCCCACAAGCTCGACCGCGTTGACGCCCAGCAGTGCCCGGATTGCGGGCGCTTCTACTCCGTCACCGGCGCCAGCATCGACCACACCTGCCCCGCCCAGATGGGGCGGGCAGAGCCCGGCGCCGGTGACGACACTCTTTGGGCAGGACGCGTCGTCACCGGCCACAGGCGCACCGAGGGATGGGAGGCCGCCCGCGAGGCCGTCGCCGACCGGATGGTTGACCCGTCGAGCCTGCTCATCCCCGGCCTGACCCTCGGGGAGGGGCAGAACCACACTCGCCGGTTCCGCGGCGTCTCCGGCCAGGACGCCACGACCCTGACCGCGGCACTGGGGGAGAAGGCCTGGGCCGGCACGCCGGCGCCCGGCGAGGCGCTGGCCGCGGCCGCAGACGACCAGGCGGTTGGCGTCAACGGGCGCTTCGACGACCTGGGCATGACAGTGGAGGAGATCACCTACCAGTGCGACGCCCCCGACGGTGACGCGGCCTGGGCGAAACTGCGCCAGGCGCACCGGCTGCCGACCACCCCGGACCCGGACAGGTCACGGCGGGGCCCTGACGGGACATGGAGGTTCTGGTTCGCCTCAGCGGTTTGCTGAGGCGAACCAGAGGCTACGCCGGGAAAAGAAGAAGCGCCGCTCCACCCGAGCGGGTGGAGCG
>NZ_PIZC01000023.1:0-19811 GCF_019325145.1 Actinomyces sp. 594 | reverse complement strand
CAGAAGTCATGAGACTCAACCGTCCCAGAAGTGTGGAGACAGCACAGGCACCTACAGGTACGAACCGTCGGGCCAGAGTACGAAGCGTCGGTGCAAAGGTACGAACCGTCATGCGAAGTGCCGAACCGTCACGCGGGGCGCACGAGCCGTTCCGCCCCCCGACGTCGGCGCCCACCGTGCCGAAGATGTTCACACCAGCCCAGAACGTCCTCATCAGCCCGAGTACGACTACCCGAACGCGACCCCCACACCACACCGCAGTCCGGGCCTTGCCCCAGCGCCGGGTCCCGGCCCCGCACCCTCAAGCACGCAGAGGCCCTAATGGTCAGCCCTGGTCCCGACGCGACAGTCGGCGCCTTCACCCGCCCCGCGGACGCGTACCGCAGGCCGGGCTATGCGAGCGCAGCGATAGCGGCGTCATAGTCGGGCTCCTGGCGGATCTCCGGCACCTGCTCGGTGTACAGGACGGTGCCGTCGGTGTCGAGCACCACGATGGCACGGGACATCAGTCCGGCCGTGGGGCCGTCCACCAGCACAACGCCGTAGTCCTCGCCGAAGCTGGAGCGGAAGGTGGAGCCCGTCACGACCCGGTCCAGGCCCTCGGCACCGCAGAAGCGCGCGGCCGCATAGGGCAGGTCCGCGGAAACGCACACCACGGTGGTGTTATCCAGGCCGGCCGCAAGCTGATTGAACTGGCGCACCGACATGGCGCAGATGCCGGTGTCCACCGACGGGAAGATGTTCAGCACGACACGGCGGCCGGCGAGCTGCGCTGACGTGACCGGCCCTAGGTCCGCGCCCACCAGCTCGAAGTCGGGAGCCTTAGTGCCTACGGCAGGGAGGTTGCCGACGGTGTGTACCTGGACGCCTTCGCGAGTGATCGTAGCCATGCATTAATAATGGCATCTTCTCATTTCAGAGAACAACGCCCTGCGCAACCTATTTTCCGCCTCGGCGCTGAGCGCCCGGCCCACGTAGCAACCGCTACTCGCCCTTGGCGGCCCGCAGGACGCCAAGGATCTCCTGCTTACCGGGGACTTCCACCCCCAGCGCCTCCACCCGCGCGATAACGGCGTCGACTTGCGCCGCGTCAACCGAGGCCGCGTAGGTCTGGGCCTGGGCGGCCGTACGCTCCTTGAGTGCCTCGGCCCCGTAATAGGCGCCACCGACCGTTGCCGCCGTCGGTAGGGCGATTGAAGCCAGGAGCAGGAGCGTCGCAGCCGTCTTGGGACGGGCACGGACCACGGCGACCACCGCCACTATGAAGGCGACGAAGGCCAGCACCCCGCCCGCGCCGAAGGCCGCCAGCGCCGACGTATTGACGAACGAATCGCTGCCCAGAAACGCCGAGAACACGTCGACGGAGACCAGCAACCAGTAGATACCGCCACCCAGTAGCGCGCTGGCGAGGACAACCAGGACGCTGCCCAGGGGCAACGCCGCCGTGCGTCTGCGCTGCGGGGGCCGCGGCAGCCGTGGCGGCGCCGACCGGTATTGCGGCGCAACCGGCCAGGCAGCCGTAGGCGCCGGTTCTTGTGCAGCCTCCGGACTGGACCCGAAGACTGCCGCAGGCAATATCTGCGTCGCCGACGGCGGCTCAGGCTCGGTGGGCACGCCGAAGACGGGCGTCGTAGCCCGCTGCGGATAGGGCTCGTAATCGGGCGGGGTCGGGTTGGTCGGGGGATTGGACACGCTGAGGACTCCTTTCGGCCGCGGTCAGAACCTCAGTCCCACACGGTGAAGCCCCCAGAGAATCGGGTCAAGGACCCGGAACGGGGAGATCCCGCGCTCGGTCAGTTGATCCGCGTGCTGCGGGCTCTCGCCAACCGCCGACACCGCGAAGTGCCGTACCTCGGCGAGGGCACCGTTTTGCTGTGCCGAGTCGGCGGAGAGCGTCACCGAGTCATCGCCAATGCGATTGAACAGAGAGCGGACCTCCGCGTCTAGGAAGACCACATCATTCTCAAAGGCAGTCATCGCGCTATCGATGTCCTGCCGCGCGCGCAGCATCGTGTCATCCCGGTTGAAGTGGGCGGCCGGGTTTGCCAGCAGCGGTGTCAGGGCGCTGTCCGCGTCGGTCATCTTGTGCAGTGAGTCGAACTTGGAGATCGTCAGCGCAAGTCGGGCCGAGCCGGAGGACAGCTGCCGCAGCACCTTCGGCAGCACCTCCCCAGGCATGTCCCCCAGCCGGTTGCGGTCGATCTCCGGGATGATTCCCGCCAGCACCTGCCTAACGGAGTCCAGCATGAGCGGGTCGAAGAGGAACACCACCAAGTCGGCCCGGTCCATGAAGCTGAAGTGAAGCGGCTCGCCTACAACCTTCTCGATGTCCTCACCGGCCACGTCGCGCATCACGATGTAGAAGCGCTCAATGTCATTACCGCGAAACTCCCAGATCAGGGGGTCCTGCTGGTATGCGCCACCACCCGCGATGGGGGGTGTGCCCTCCATGACCACGTTCTCCTTGAACAAGGGCTTGTAGTACCGCTGCGAATACACCTCGTAGGTGCCGGTCGTGGTGGGGGTCATGGTGCATCCTCGGGACTGCGCGTAGCGCCTGAGCAGGTCCACGGCCACCGCGATGTAGACGGACTTGCCCGAGCCCCGCGCCCCGACCAGCGTCATGGTGAATACCCGCGCATCCTCCCATCCCGGCGGCAGATCCCGGTGGCATACATTGCAGATCCGCTGCTGGCACGGCTGCCCGCACCGCCGGCACGGGACTGTCGTACGCACCGGCTCGTCCTCATTTTGAACGATGCGGTAGAAGGGAGTAGTTCTGGTTTCGTATCCGGCCAGAGCGGTGCCCTGCGGATCCGGGACGGGCTGGCACTGCCCCGTGCACCGCACGGTGATCTCTCCGCCGGGAATGGCGGAGTAGCAGTAAGGACAGGTACTCATACGTTTTCTCCGTTTCCGTGGTGTCCAGCGGGTGTCGACAGCCAAGTGAGCAAAGGTGCAAGAAGCTCCAGCGTGCGCGGCCCGAAACCGAGGTCCTCACGCATCAGCTCCGCCCACGCCGCACCATCCAGCGCGAGGGCTTCCGGGGCGGGGAGCACGCTGAGTACCTCCGTCGGCCCAGCCAGGAGCACGTCGGAGCGTGCCGGCTCAGGAGGCAGGTCGGTGACTACCGCCACCCGCGCGCCGGCGTCGTCGTCCGGAGCGGCCACCTGCCCGACGCCGTGGCTCTCCGCGCCCCCTACCGAGACCCGACGCACCGTCGGCGCCGGAACTCCGACGGTCCCGTACAGGTCGTCGAGGAACCGTAGCAGGGCATCCACCCGGTCCTGGTACTGCTGCATCGAGGCGGATGTATCGATCACCAGGGAGGTGACGCTCGGATGGAGCCTGTGCCCCTGCTCCTCCCAGCGCCGGGCGCACCATCCCCCCAGGCCGAGGGTGACCGTGCCACCCTCGCCCGGTCGAACCGTGATGGTGCTGCCAGCTCGCGTCACCGAAAGCACCGCCACGACGGACCGTCCTGAAACCGGCACGGAGCGCAACAGGTAGGACTGTCCGCCGACGACGCCGATGGCGAGGTCCACCGTGTAGTCCCCCGGGAAGGGATCACCCGAGGCGGTCATGACACGCACTGTGGTGGGCGCGTCCTCCGCAACCGCCTGTGCGGGGAAGGCCACGGCTCCGCGTGCCGCCCCGAGGTACTTCGGGGCCCGGGTTGTGCCGACGACCTCAATCTGGGCGGGCACGGAGCGTGATACGAGGTTCAGCTCGACTGCGCCCTTGACCGCCAGCGCGAGCTCTTCCCACTGACCGTGGTCCAGGATGTCTGACACGAGGCTTCCTTTCGTAATTCCGCATTCCGCCGTTCAGCGGTTGCCAAAGAGCTTGGATCGAATGTTGAAGCGGCTCGACTCCCCGAACACGTTCTTCGCGAGCCAACGCTCCGCACCCGGGGCGTCGTACAGCGCTTGTCCCAGTTTGCGGATGGCCTGCTGCCGCCTGTTCTCATCGAGCATTCCAACCCAGGCGCGCACGGCCGCCAGTGCGACGTCGTCGCGATCCGTCAGCTCGGGTGCCGAGCGCTCCTGCACGAAGTCGAATTCATCTAGCACCGCGTCGCTCCATGCACGCAGGTCCTCATGCACACGCCCCTCCCGCTCCCGCAGGAACAGCTTTGCCGCCAGGCGGCGTGCGGTGTTCCCCAGCGCGTAAGGCGGCTGCGGCGACAGGCTGTAGGGATTCTGCTCCACCCACTCGGCCAGCGTCTGCAAGGACCTGGACCAGTTCACTCCGTGCGGGAGCTGCGGGACGGATACCCCGGCCCACATGGCAATGACCAGTGCCGCCAGCGCCTTGTTCGTGGCCTCCGTAATCGGCAGGCGCGGAATGTCGACTCCGGGTCGGCCGCTGCGGATCTGCGCTATCCCTTTCAGGACGTTCACGGCCATATTCGCCACCTCGGTGGGCGGGGCGCTCATGAGCGGAGTCGAGTGAAAGACCACTGCGGTGCTAACCGCCTGCTGCCATGATGCGCATCTGACCGGCCCTGCCCCCAGGCGGTGCTCGGAAAGACCGATAGAACCGAGGTGCCTGCGCGCGAACTCCACGGCGGCGGGCTCACCGGGATTCCGCATTAGGCAGGGCCCGGCAATCCGCCACCACCCGGGGAGGGACTCGGGAAGAGCCAGTGCCTGTCCCGCCGTGAGGTGCTCGGCGAGTGTGTTGAGTGCGTACTCGGGCAGCTGCGGACCGCCGGGCAGCCCCTGCAGCGCCTGTGCCAGGCCGACGGCGTTGCTCCTGTCCGGCTCGGCTTGCAGTCTCGCCAGCGCCGTCTCCAGGCGGACCTGTCGCAGAGTCCCCAGCTCTAGGCCGGGGACCAGCCATGCCAACGCCGCCGGTGGCGCGGCCGGCAGCGTTCGCGCGGTGCCGTAGGCGTGCCGGTCGCGCAGCAGGTCATCCACCAGTATCGCCAGCTGCCTGCGCGTATCCGCGCACAGGTCCAGGGACAGCATCGCGGTGTGGCCGGGATCGGACTCGTTGAGCAGTGCGCCCGCCGCCGCCCCCAGCAGAGCGGGTGCCGTGGACTCGGGCAGGGTGAGGCCGTCTCGTACCAGTGAGTCCACCGCCTGCGCGCCTGCGGCCGGGCTGGCGGGGCGCCGTTGCTCGGCCGCGGTCGTGTATGCGGTGGTGAACGCGGCCGCCACTAGCGCCTGATTCGCCGGAATCGCGCTCCAGTCCCGGAGCAGCTGCGTGGCGTCCTCGCGGCCGGGCCGTTCAGCGGCCAGCCAGCGCGGGTTCCGGGAGGCGGTATCCAGGTACTTCCTGACCAGTCCGCCCGCGACGCCGTCGACCGGCGAGCCTGCTGGAACCGCCGAGAGCTTGTCATACCAGGACTCGGGATCATCCTGCTTCGATCCCAGCACCCGGTCATTGACAATGGCAGTCAGGTACGCGCTGGTCGCCAGCGCGCGGGGCTGGCAGGCAACCAGTTCTCGTTCCACCAGCGAGACGAAGTCAGTATCCGGCGTGGCCGAGAGCAGGTTCGGCTCGCAGGCCTCCGCCATCGCCAGTGGCCACGCCGGGCTGATATCCCGGTGATCCGAGAGCACTGACAGGACGTCACGCAGCGCCTCGGTGGCAGCAACCCATGCCCCCAGGTCATTCGCGCCGGCCCGTACCAGCCGCCCCCAGGCGCCGGTCGGCGGCGGCTGGTGCGCCTGCGCCGGGTCGATCACCACTACGTTGGACCGGCTGAGGCTCCCGCCGAGCACATCGCTGCGCGGCACGAAGGCCAGCCCAATACCCTGCTGCGCCAGCCCCTCGGCGTCGCCGACACCCGCAATGCGCTCCAGGGTCGACACGCCCAGACGGCGAAAAGTCGCGCCGGCGCAGGTGCGGGCCAGGGCAGCAGCCCACAGCGCCGCTTCATCGGTGGAGTCGCAGGCCACCGCCACTAGCCGCCGCGTTTGTGGCGGCACCGGCCCGAGCATGGGCTCAAGGGCATCGGCTATGGCGGCCAGGACCGGCCCTCTGTCGCCGGCGGCGATGAAGTCGGCGACGGCGTCGTCATCCAGGCCGCCCCGGGACAGGGAACCGGGATCGGGCAGCTGGGCCGCGCGGACATTCTCGGCGCCGAAAGGAGCAACCCACCAGTCTGAACGCCACAGATCGGGCGCGGTCAGCGCGGGAGCAGCCTCTTCCCGTACCCGCAGCAGGTGGGTGAAGCTGTTCGGCCTGCCAGTAGTGTCGAGCCCGGCGGGGGCAGTATGGATGAAGACAGTGTCACGCCCCACTGGTACCTGCGCGAGCCGGCGCTCGGCGCCCGCGATCTCCTCCGCTGTAGGGAAGGACGGCAGCGACCGGGCCGGGGAGAGCACCGGCTCGATCAGGCGGCTGAGCGACTGCGCCTCCTCCTCATCCAGGTCCCCGGATGCAGCCATGATCTGCCAGCCAGAGAACGTCCGGCCGTCGACTACGCGGTCGACATTCGTGTAGAGCAGCTGGGAGGACGTCGGCGCCGCGCTCGCGCCAGGCGGGATAGACGGCGGCAGCGCATCTGCCCGGTAGGGGCGGGAACCTGTGTCCTGACTTCGAGGCGACATCCGCTCACCGCTCCTTGCGCAGATTCGCTAGCTCAGGGTCAATCAGCGCGTAGTGCTCAAGCGAGCGGGGGGAAGCCTCTTCGTCCGCCCGTACGGAGGCGGCGGCCGGGGAGTCGACCAGCAGCCTGAAGTACCCGGGTTGCCGCGTTGCGTGATCGAACCACAAGGACATGATGGACCCATCCGGTGGAATGAGCACTGAGCTGTGGGCCTGCTGCCCCCCATCCTTGGTGGGGCGCTCCAGGAAGAACTTCACCTTAGTGCCGTCCGCCGGATTAAGCGGCAAGTGATCGGTATTGTGCACCAGGACGACGCCGACCGCGTCCGGCTGTGCCCGCACGCCGTGCACCGGGGCGATCTGCAGCTCCACCAGCGTCTGTCCGAAGGCCACCGCAGCCCGGCGCAGCAGCCCGCTCGCGATGCGCCCTTCCCCCGGCCAATGCAGGCTGTACTTGTACACCCATTGCGAGGGCACCTCTACGGTCACCGGCAGCGAGGTGATCTGCTGGCCCGACAAGTAGGTCAGAGAGTTCAGGTGAATAGTCCCCCCGGATGCCGGCAGCATCCCCTCGCTCAGCACGCACCCGCCGGCTGCCCGGTAGTCGTCGTGGCTGACATCGAGCAGCGGCGCCGCAGCGGGGTCGAAGGCCTCGCCGGGGGCGGTGAACCGAATCTGCACCGAGGCGGCATCCCCCGGCCAGGTGAAAGTCACCAGGTCCCAGGTAAGACGCCGGGTGAGCACCGCGTTGTGGATCTTGCCCGCGCGCTTGCACACGATGGGCTTGCCGATAGTGGCCTGCCCATCGGAGTGCAGCGTAACCGGGGTGAGGTACAGCGCGTCCCACTGGTCGCCCTCCGGCCAGCGCACCAAGTCAAGCTGGTAGCGCTTGTGCGTGGGGTCATCGCTGTCGCTGATGGCGGCCAGGCGAGTATTCAGCCGCGCCTCCTCGGGCAGGCCCGCCGTAGCCAGCTGGCTCAGGGGAATGACTTCCAACGCGCTCGCCTGCGCCGAGACCGGTTCCCGGGTTCGGTAGATCTCGGTTTTGGCCAGCGGGTGCTGCGTCCAGGTCAGCGACAGCGTCAGCCCCGTGCCGTCAGCGTCGGGCACCTGCACCGCCTGCAAGTCCTCAATCGCCTCTACCGTGATTTCCGGAACGATCCGCCGAGGAATCGGTCTTGAGGTATAGGTCTGGCCCTCGACGACGACCTCTACGGCAGCCACATAGGTGTAGGGGACGCCGCCCACGATCTGCGCGTCCTGAAACCCCTGGCCGTTGTTAGGCAGTGCGAAGCTCATCCACGACGAGCTGCGCAGGTGCGGTCCCGGCGGCTCGTCCTGGGGCAGGCGGGCCGTGAGCACGGTCAGCGAGGCACCGGGCGGGGCTTTGGGCGGCACCCAAGTACCAACGACGGCGCGCGCCTCCGCATCGAACTCCACCGTCCAGTCCGCCAGGTCGTGGATGACCACCCCACTGGCCACGCGCCTAGGCTGCCCCAGCACGCCGGCCTCAGCGCCGGCCTCATAGCCCCATACGGTCACGAACCGGACTGCCGTCGTAGCCGGGGAGTCGTCACGCGCAGTGGTGCCGGTAGTAACCGCGACTTCCTGGAAGTCATCGGGGCTATAGGGCATGGCGGTGTCCGAGACGACCACGCGGTAGGTCTCCCCCTCACCGGGATCCGGCCAGGTGTAGCGCAGGCCACCGCCCACGCGCTGCCATGACACCGGGATGTGCGCACCTCCCTGGTCCGCAGCATCCAGGTCCATGCGCTCATAGGTGTAGTCGGGAAAGGCGACGTCCAGCTCGGGTTCCGCCGCAGCGCCGACGGCGGGCTGGGCCGCCGTCGGCTCCAACGGACCACCCACCGACTCACCCGCGGACTCGTCCACGGGCTGGCCGGGTGAGCCCGCGGGCTCGCCCTCCCCCGCCTGGTAGCTCGGCTCCGGCACCGATGGTGGGCGGGCCGCGTCCTCGGTGACCGCATCATCTGCATTTTCATTCGCACCGCCCACCGGTGCCTGGGCCGGGGCGGAAGGGCCTGTTGCCGGTCCGAAGGTGCTGTTGAGCATCTCGGCTACCGGAACCGCTACGGACTCGTACAGGTCATCACGTCCCTCGAGCAGTTCCTCGGTGATGACTTCCGGATCAAACACCGTGGCGCCGCCCACCTCGCGGCCGGTCAGCATCAGCCGCCTCCACATCGACGGGCGTAGCACCTCCTTGGCCTGCGCTCCGGTTTCACAGCCGATCCACTGCGTCATTGCCTCGGTGAATTCACGGAAGTTGAGCGACATTGTTAATCCTTATTGCGGGAATTCGGGAATGGGGACTTGCTGTGTTGCGGGAAGGGATGGCGTGGAAGATCGCTTCGCCTCCGACTGACCGGTACGCGACGCGTCAGTACTCGAGCGGACCGAACGGGGGCTGCGGGATAGCAGGCGGGGCGTCATCCGGGCCGCCGGAGTCCGCCGCGGCAAAATCTGCGTGGGCAGCCGCGGCTGTCCGGCCAGTTGCGGCGCTCCTGTCCGCCCTGTCATAGACGGGCTCGTCCAGCCGGAAGCTGTTCCCGGAGTCGGTTGCCTGCGGGAAGACGAACTCCCCCGAGGGGATCGGATCCGTGGATGCGGCCAGCACCATGGTCTGGCTCAGCCCCCTGGTGGACTCGGTGAACCAGTGGTTGGCCAGACTGGTCAGTGCCCGCCCGGTGGCGTGCGCCGCCGGGCTCAGCACCTGTGAAATCACTGGCCGGGAGGCGGGCGTGGACAGGTCCTCCCGGTATGCCGCTACTGCGCGGCGCTCGCCGTCGGAGGTGATGACGGCCAGGTCAAGCCGCGGACCCGTGGAGTCCGCGAGCAGTCCCAGACAGGTGCGCCACTTGTCCAGGCCCGCGCTGGAGCGCACTCCGGCGTGTAGGACGCCCTGCTCCCAGTTGGCCAGCGCGGATCCCGCATGCCCCGGTTCGTTGAGCAGGTTCAAGTGCCCGGCGTTGTAGGCACTGCGCTGCTCCGGGGTCAGGTCATCGGCGACCGCCGCCTCGAATGCGTCCCAGGCCTCGGACAGCCAGCCAACAGTGAATACCTGTCGGCGCAGCTCAGCAGCCACGTCCGCCGCGTGCCGCTGGTCGACCTCGACCGTGACGTGCTGGAGCGGCTCCGGCGGGACTCCGCGGGAATCGTGGGTAGGGGCGGTCGCCTGCTGCTCGCCGAGCGGATCAGCGAGGAACTCGGTGATGATCGCCGCCCACCGGTTGAATTGCGCGTAGGCCTCGCCGATCGCCGACAGGTCCTCGATCGCCATGCGCAGATTGGCCTCCAGCTCCGGCAGCTGCGCGCTTCGCGACTCGGTGAGGAAGATCAGGCGGAACACCTCTCTCTGCCGCACAGCGAAGATCCACACCGATGCCAGCAGCCAGATCAACAGCGCGCCGCCGACCGTGATACCCAGCGCGAACCAGCTCATCCGGCCCAGGACGGTCAGCACCAGTGGCACCCCGACGGCAATCCCCAGCACCAGCAGCAGGAGACGAAGAATCTTCGCCAGGGACCTCTGCTCGTGCTCGATCTCCTGCCCGAAGTCCTGCGCCCGAAGCTCATCGAGCCTGGCCTGCGTGTCCCGGATATCGGCCCTGGCCGCCTCCCAGTGCCGGGCGATCGCCCGGCCGATCAGCGGTACGAAGCGCCTGCTGTTCCGGGTGTGCCAGCTCTCAATCCGCCGCAGGTACTCCTGGGCGGTTGCGGCGCGCGGACCGTTTTCCGCAGCCGCCTTCTGCAGCACCCGGCGAACACGCTGCGTCTCCAGCTCGTCCCAGGCGTGTAGCACGGTGTCGGCGGGCAGGGGGTCGATGGCCTGCGGCAGGCGCAGGCTGCCCTCGTCCTCACCCGAGGGCGCCACCAAGTCACGCTCGGGCACGTATCCCTCGTATGCCGTGAGCCGCAGCTCCTCGCACCCGGACCCGTCCAGCAGCGCGCGCGAGCCGCTGATCAGGTCCTGCCACAGCCCGCCGAAGTCCCGTGCCGCCGGCTGTGGTGCCCGCGGGAACTCCTCGGGGATGGAGGCGCTCGCCTGCGCCGCCAGGCGGGACAGCTCCTGCCAGCTGGCGGGCTGTCCGGAGGCATCCACCCCGCCGACGACGACGCGGACGGGTGAGTCGGGCCCGAACACGGCCGCCGAAACCGACCCGGCGATGCCGGCCTTGATCCCGGCGATCTGCTTGCGCAGCCAGTCCCCGGGGGCGCCCGCAAGCGCCTTGAGCAGGAAGGCGAAGAACATCTTCAGGAGCTTCCACGCTCCCATGGAGCGCGGCGGCGACGCATCCGCCAACCGGGCGGGCGGGCGGCGCAGGTGCTTGCCGTGGCGCCGCTCCCAGTCTGCGGCCGCCTGCACCACGCGCTCCCCGGGATCGGGGAAGCCCGCGACCGGCACACCGGTGTCGGAGCGGATCGGCTGCGGATAGTGCGCGGCTATGGACGTCACCTGGGACCGCAGCGCGTCTTCGACCGCGCGCGCATCGGCAACCCGCACAAAGGTGCGGGTGATCTTCACGTAGTCGGACGTGGATGGGCGCTGGTCGTCCTCGGGCGCCGCGCTCACCGTGCCGGTGATGCCACCCTGCACGGCGAGCCCAACCGCGGCGCAACCGGGAATCGCCTCCGGCGTCAGCCACCAGCCGGACACGGTAAAGGCCGGGTCGGCCGATACCTCGGGAGAAAGCATTACGTTGTGCCAGCCCTGGTGCCCGAGCTCCCCGGGGATGGGCGCGTCCGACCAGGGCACCAGGACGCGCACGCATTCACGCCGGGCCTGCCCGGGTATGCCCAGCCCCTGGAAGTGAAGCTCCGCGAGGGCTGAAAGAGCATCACGCGCCTCGTGCCCGACGGGCACCACGACGATCAGCCGCACGACTTCAACCGCATGGCGATTCACCGCGCGCGAGAAGCGCAGCGCGGACACCTGGCCCTGGTTGACCGCGAGCGTCAGCGGGTCCTGCTGGGCGGGATCCGCTGACGGATCGGGCCCAGACTCGATCCAGTGGAAGGGAGACAGCAACCCGGCGGCAGACAGGTCCGTCAATGCCGCCAGCACTGGGCGCTGGCTCCGGGGAGCGATGTAGATGGTTACCGCCTTGCCGGGTGCCTGGTCCGCAACAGATGAGATGGCCATGCTCAGTACTCCAGCCCGCCCGTCTCGGCTGCCGCGCCAGGGGCGAATCCAGCCGGATCCACCCGCGCCAGGTCATCGCGAACCGCCATCAGCTCCTCGCTCATCTCCCGCGCCAGGTCCACGCTCAGGGGCGTAGTCGCCACCAGCTCGCGGCGGTGGTAGTTGGTCCAGTGCCCCGGCGCGTCTGCCTTGCCCTGCCCGGGAAGGTAGTTCTGATCAAGATCCGCCAAGATCGCATCGCAGTACGCCAGCAAGCGCTCCCTGCGCTCCTCGGCGTTGCGCGCATCCGCCAGGTCCACTCCCGGGGTGAGGTCGTCAACGGCCCCCCGGCCGAGTAATTCGGCAAGCATGCTCTGCACGGGGGTGTCCCTGCCGAAGGCCTCCTGGTGCTGGTTGGCGCCGTCGTCGGCCCAGCGGCGCAGCACGCTCCAGGGCCGGAACACCTCCAGGCCTTCCCGGCCTATCCGCAGGTACGCGAGCAAGGTGGCCTCCAGGACCGCGGGCAGCCAGGCGTTCGGGGCGATCATCCGGGAGGGCGGAGTCAGCATGGGTGCGGGGAAGGCGACCCATTCGCCCTCGGCGCGGTCCCATACGCGCACCGGGTGGTTGTCGGTGGCGGAGCGCCACGGCTCCCGGTCGATCCCTCCGGCGAGGGTGGCGGCCCACCAGCCACGGATGATGGCACGGCGCTCATCATCACCCATCGGCAGGCCCCCGGGCAGCGGGCGCGCCCGCCGGAACTGCCAGAAGGCGCTACGGCCGCCGTCCGATCCGGATACGGTGTCCCACCTGTCCGCCACGGACTTCAGCAGTCCCGAGTAGGCCACCGGCAGTGTGCGCGGGTAGGAGCCGAAGACGTCCACGCGCGCCACGTCGTCGTCTGCGAGGCGATTACGCACGTTGTCCACCACCAGGTCCGTGGCGAAGGACGTGTTGTGCCGGAGGTAGTCGAGGAACTCATCGGCGACCCGGTGATTGCTGAAGGGAATCGCGGAGAAGGTGAAGGACAGCTGGGGGGCCTGCCCGTCGTGCAGCCGGGCGTAGACCTGCGGATCGATCTCCACCAGCGGGCGCGCCATCTCCAGCGTCCGCTTCAGGCCCGTCAGGACGGCGGCAGAGCGCTCGGCGCGCTCGTGCTCCCCTACCGAGTCGTCGTTGAGATAGCCGCGCAGGGACTGGGAGGTGAACTGCTCGAAGGCCTCGCCACGACGGGCCACGAAGGCCCGCGCCCGATTGAGCAGCACCGACGGCTGCAGCCGAACCGTGGCACGCGCCGGGTTGGGCACCTCCCCCTGAGCCGCGATTTGCAGGCCCCGGGGCACCCAGCCGGACACGCTCAGGAGATCGTCCGGGGCGGGGTCGCCGGCTCCCTGCGCCCAGCGTCCGGTAACCACGGCCCTGACCACCGACGTATAGGGGTTATCACTGTCATCCGGGGCGGCATCGCGCACATGCTCGGAGAAGTATGCGGGGTAGTCGCGCACGTCCATGAGCACGACCTCGTTGTGCGCCGTGGCGAATCTGGCAGGCACCGCGGCCACCTGCCCCTCCCCGGGGGGAGCCTCCTCGGGCCAGGCGGCGTACAGGTCCGTAGCCACGTCAGCGACACCGACGGCGTTGTGGCGGTCATTGCGTGCGGACTCCAGCACCCGCCGGGCATCGTTGAGCGCGTTCGCCAACGGAGCCACCACTGAATCAGCCATATCCCGCAGCGCGGGCGCGAGGTCCACCGCCGTGGTGCAGCCCACCCACTGTGCGAGCCGCTTGACCAGCTGAGTGCGCAGCTGGTTCATGATCTCCTGCTGCGCCTGCGACGACAGGGTTCCCTTGTGGCCCATGGTCGCCAGCTGCTGGGACAGCTCCCGGGGCAGGGCCAGCGGCTGGTTCGGGCGTTGCGTCACCGCGCCCGCAAGGCGCTCCGCCAGGCCCGGCAGCTCGCCGCCCGGCCGCCGCAGCCGGTCCAGTACCGTCAGGGCATAGGGAATGCCGTACTCGGAGATGTTGAGCCTAATCGTGTCGGTGAGTCTGCCGGCGATCTCCTCCGCGCGGGCCCGGGCCATGTCGCGCGCAATCGTCTCAAGCTGCGCGGTGACCGCCGGGGCCTGGCCCCGCAGCCAGTCGCTCAGCGCGTTCTGCAGCGCAGCGGCCGTGACCCCGTCGCCGAGCGCGATCTGCCGGGCGAACAGGCCGTCCACGACGTCCCGCATCCGCGCCACGATCGTGTCATTGTTGACCACCCTGCTGGCCTGTGCGGATGCGAGCCACAGCAGTGCCTCCTGGTCCGCCGCGCCCGAGACGCCGACTACGTTCGTGCCCGACGTCGTCGGCAGCCCGATCCGCTCCAGCTCCAGCGCCCGGTTGGTGCTCCACAGGTCGGTGAGCGCCTGTGTGTCGCCGATGTTCACGCCCGGGCGCCGGAATCCGTCCAGCACGTGGTCCACGCACCGCCTGGCGATCCGCTGCGCGGCGTACTCGGCGTAGCGGTCCCGCCCCGTGCTCAGGGAGGCATAGCCGAAGGAGCTCCAGGCCGTGTCGGTAGCGTCCACCCCCCAGCTGACGTACTCCTTGTCGGAGACGCTGACACCGTTCGCAATGTCATAGGAGACGTAGTCATTGAAGGCCGGGGAGGCGATGTAGCGCGCCAACCCGCGTCCCATGCCACGGAAGACGTCCTCCGCCGACCCGTCTCCGAACACCGCCCCCGTACCGCCGGCCTTGATTCCGATGGGGGTTACCCGCTTGAAGGCGCGGCCCGCGCGATTGGTAATCCCGAAGCAGGCGTACAGCTCCTCGTCAAGGCGGGCGGCCCGCCCCTCCGCCCCCGCCTGGGCGGCGACGATCTCCCCGAGCATGGCCAGGGTGTTGCCGGGCATCCCGGTGCGCTTGTCAGGCGGAACCGACCCGAAGGCCTCGGCGGTGTACAGGAACACCGAGATCAGCTGCGGGTCAATCGGCGGGGTCGACTGGACTCCGGCAACCAGACGGCACACGTCCAGCGCCATTGAGGCCCCAGACCCTCCGGCCATCGAGGAGACCACAAGCACCATCGGCACGGCATCCGCCTTAGGCGGGTCACCGGCCCCCGGCACCACGGCGCAGACGCGCTCAGCCTGCTCCTGGGCGAGGGGGTTGGCCATACGGGCCAAGGACGCCTGAACCGCCCGCGAGATGTCATCCAGCTTAGTGAGCACAAGCAGGCGGCCGATGCCACGGAACTGCCCGGCGCCGACAGTTACCGGAAATGCCACTTCCCTGGGGTGGCGCGGCATCCAGGTCGCCAGGTGGCGCAACCCGGCCGTGCTGTTCTGCTGCACCCGACCGGTGAGCGCCTGGTCAACCACGGAGTACGCACCGGAGGCGACGCCGCAGGCCACGTACGCTCCGCCCTGCTGCGTCACCGTCCCCACGGTGTCCGCAGCCTCCTCCTGCAGGGGCGTGTCCACGCTCAGGAACTGCCAGCACTCGGGTATCTCCCCGATGCCGTGCACGGCGAGGTCGGCCCGGATCTGATCCATCATGTACGCCAGTGTCTTGGCGCCCGAGCCACCGCAACCGATGACTAGAACCTTGTGCATTTCCGTGTAGTCCTTTCCGCCCGCGATCTCACCGGGGGGCGCCCTGGGGGTACGGGTGGCCCGTCAAGGGCCAAGTTATCGCGTGCGCCATATCGGTGCGCGGTATGTCACTATCCGAACGGGGATGAGTCCTCGGCGGGCGCAGAGCCCCCTAGAGGCGCCGAGTCACCGAAGGGATTGGCCCCGTCCAGGCCCGGGTCCGCGGCGCCCGCATCTGCCCCCAGTCCGGCGCCCGCATCCTGGGCCACGGCCGGGCGGGACGAGCTCGCGACCGAGGCGACCGCGGTAGCCAGGTGCTCCCGGGCGTCGGCAACCACCTTCTCGATCGCTTCCGGGGCCGCCGAGGCGAGCAGTACCAGCAGCGTTACGCGCCGGGGCGAGTCCGGCTGGTCAAGAATCGCGACCCAGTTCCCGCGTACCGCCAGCGGCAGCACGGCGTGGCCGTCTCGCGCGCCGCCGACGGCCCCGGAGACGGACGGGGCATCGGGTCCCGCCACCACGACGTAAGGCGCCTCAGTGGGCGATATGCCCACCACCGTGCGCAGGTGGAAACCCGCCACGGCGCAATCGCGCTGCCGCCGCGTCAGGGAGTGCATCGTCAGCTCCTCCGGGCCGAAATCGATGGAGGCGGCGCTGCCGGCCTGCGGAACCTCGACCACCTTCGTCCCGGCGATCAGTGTTCCCGCGGGGATGCGTGCCGACAGCGACTTGAACAGGTAGAGCAGCGCCAGGGGAATGCCGATGCCCGCAGCGAGTGCGATGGCGAAGGTGCTCCACGTGGTGGCGACATTGAGCGGCCGCCGCATCTCCGCAGTCATGGGGACCTCGACGACCTGCACCCGTTCGGGTTCGTCCAGAGGCGCGACCGAGACCTTGACGGTCCCCGTCACGGCGCCGTTGGCCTGACTGCCGACAGTCAGCGTGAGCGGGAGCGATGCCTTGGCGCCATCGGCCGCGCTAACGCACTGCTCGGGCGTGGAGGCAGCGGCGCTCACGGAGATGTCGCCGGCCCCATGGGGGGCGCCCGTGAGCTTAAGCGAATCCGCGCCCACCCAGACGCACCCGGGACCGGTGACATCCAGCTCGGCCGTCGCGGTCGTCTCCTTCTCGAGTCTTCCAAAGTCGATCGTGGCACCCAGCTCGGGGAAGTTCGACGGCGGGTTCACAGTCACCGGGACCGAGCTGGTGGTCGGGTCCAGCTGCGTGCCCGGAATCGTCTTTCCGCCGTCGGTCGCATCCGCGGTCGTCACCGTCACTGAGGTCGTAACCGCTCCCGTGCCCACGGCGACGTCCTCGCCGATTGCGAGCTCCACCGGGTGCTCGATGTCGCCCAGGTCGTCCGAGTCCAGCAGCGTGTGCTCCTCCCCCGCGGCATCCGTCAGCGTCACGGAGTAGGAGACCGCACCGGTGAACTTGTCAGCCCGCACTACATCGCCGTCCACACGCGACAGCAGCACGATGGTCGCCTCCACGCTCTCACCCTGCCGCAGCGTGGTGGTGTCCAGGTCCTTCCAGCTCAGCGTGAGAGGCGAGGTCAGGTGCAGGTTCACATGCACCTGCTTGTCCTCGGACTGCGCCCGCGTGTCGACGAAGGCGATCCGCCACTGCCCGTCCCAGGCCTTGGAGGTGGCCGCGTCAAGGTCGATCTCCAGTGTGCGCCGAGTGCGCCACTGGTAGCTGATACCGTCGGCGGGCTGCGCGTCGCCCGCCTGCGCCGACAGGATCATCGGCGCAGACGCCCCCGGCGGGTACAGGTATGCGTCCAGGTCATCCACGTCCGTTGTGGCCAGCACGTGCACCGTGTCCACCGACTTGTCCAGGACGAAGGACAGCTCGCCGTCGGCGCAGACCTGCCCCTGGCAGATCTCGACCGAGGACGAGCGGACCGTGTCCCCAGGGGTCCCGATCGCGTCGAATGCGAGCAGCAGCTGGTCTATGCCGCCCGCCGTGTAGAAGGCACCCTGCGGGGAGGACAGGGCCCCGCATGCCTCAAGCCCGGCAGAAGCGGCGTTATCTCCGCCGGCGAGCGTCACCCGGCGCATCAGCGTCAGGTCGGTGTCTCCTGCCTCCAGCCCAATACCCAGGAGCACCACGCCCGAGCCGCGGAGCTGATCGGCGAGCCCGGTGTCGCGGCAGATGTCCGCAACACCTGCGGCCTCTGCCCGTGCCACGCCGGACTCCTCGTCCAGCGAAACGCCCGGCGCATAGGGCTTCTCACTGCCGATGGCGTCACGGACCGCGCGCGTGTCCCGCACGTCCAGGTCGAAGGCGCCGTCGGAGAACCAGGCGATCGCACGGCAGCCCGACTCGTCATGATCCACGAGGTCCTGCCTGGCCCCCTCCAGCGCAGTCCAGTAGTCGGTGTCGTAGTCCCGGATGTCTGAGCCAATCGCCTCGACCGACTGCTTGACAGCCGCGACGTTGTCCGGGGAGATCCCGGTCCACTCGCCTACAGGTGCGTAGGAGTCGGAGAATCCGGCGACGCGGACATCCACCACCGCACCGCTGCGTTCCGAGAAGTCGGCGAGGCGCTCGGCGAGATAGCTCGCGGCCTGTACCCGGGTGCCCTCCGGGTCGGTTTCGCGCAGTGACCCCGACTGGTCCAGGAGCAGCAGCAGGGACCCGCTTCCCCGCCCGACGAGGCAGGCTCCGAAGTCATCCATGCCAGAGCGCGGCGGCGTGGCCGGCTCCTCGTCGGCGGCCGCCCGCGGCGGAGCTGCCAGCAGCGTCAGGCCGAGGCAGACGGCTCCCACCAGCGCGATCAGGCAGCGCAGGATCCCCCTGCGGCGCAGCTCGGGCCGTACCGTGCTCCCTGCCATGCTCACAGCCTCCCCACGTACAGGGCGATCCGCACAGCCGCGGCAACGACGGCGGCGACGGCAAGCACCACGCTGAACCGGTGGAACATGACAGCGCGCTTCTTGTAGAGGTACCACGGGTTCGCCTGCCGCTGGGCGTCCTTGACCACGAAGAGCGTTGCGAGTCCCAGGCCGACCAGCGCGGCGAGCGCCCACGCAACTGCGGCGACGGCGATCTGCTCGAACAGGATAGCGAGCACGAGTCCCAGCGTAGACGCGGCCAGGGATCCGGCGAGTAGCCCCACCGGCGCACTGGTCGTGGCGTACCCGGCCGTAGTCTCCGCCGCCCGGCCTGCAAACGCGCTAACCGAGCCCTCGCCCCCGCCCTCAAGCGGGGCTTGCGCATCGAATACACCGTGCGGCTGCGGGTCCTGATCGGCCCCCGGAGCCGAGGAGGGCGTCTTTGCCTGACTGTCCCACGCCCCCAGCGCGGGTGAGTCCGATCTTGGCGACGTCATCGTAGACGACTTCCTTCCAGGTCCAGGGCGGCCGCATTGCGCACCCGCAGGGCGTCATGTCCGGGCACGGGCCACGTGGCCGACTGCCCGGGGCCCAAGCGTAGTACTTCCATCACTCTCATACTCGATTGCCAGTAGTCAATTCCGGGAGCCCCACTGCCCCAGCACCCTAAGCACCCTGCGAGCCCTCAGAACACTGTGTACTCGGTCCGGGAGACGGTGAAGCCGGAGCCGGTGACCTGATTCCAGCAGGTCATACCGCTCTCCCGCGAAGTACAGGCGAACGTGTCATTCGCTGCTGACGAGCCGTAGTCGAGCGTGATCAGCACGCCATCGGCGCTACCGATGAAGTCATTCCCGCAGCTGAGCGAGGCCCAGCCGTCGGCAACACCGATGGAGAATAGGGACTGGCTGCAATCCTCCTGGCCGGCCTCGGCGTAATACCGCTCCGCCACCGAGCAGCCGACTATGTCATCATGCAGCTCGCAGGAGATGTTCTGCGAGGGGCTCTGAATCCAGAAGGCCTCGACCGCGTCGTCCGGCGCCGGGCTGACAAGGTCCCCGGCCGACGGATCCTGTGTGTCGGCGGCGTTACCCGAGTGGCTGGTGTCGCTGAGCGTGGTAAGCACCCCGTAGGCGCACTGGTAGAGCATGAACAGCGCGACCAGGACCAGCACAACCACCAGGATCGCTCGCGGGCCCCCGCTGCGCTTCGGCTGCGCCATGGGCTGGGGCGGGACTCCGGGCTGGGACGGCACTCCAGACCGGGGCGGTACTCCGGGCCGGGGTGGCACCGGTCCCGCAGCCGGGGCCATGACGCCGCCGGGCGGCTGCTGGGGCGGCTGCTGCGCGCCCTGGTGCTGCTCCCACGCGCGCCGTACCTCGGACGAACCGAGCGACAGGATCCACTGGCGCAGGCCCTCCGGGCATGCCGGATTGACCACGATTCGCGCATGCAGCTCCGGGTAGTTGTCGGCGAGCTCCTCGAGCCTGTCCGGGCTGGTTTTAGGGGAGGAGGCGTCATTGGCCGCGTCACCGGGAATCATGTCCATCGTGTCCTCCTGGCTCAGGTCCGCGCGGCGGCGGCGTGCGCTCCACGTTGCGCACGCCGCCGTTACTGTGGGCGACACTACATCATGCCGCGCGAGCGCGGGCCCGTGTAGCGAGTTGGCCCCGGCGAGCGGAGTGCTCGCCG
>NZ_PIZC01000022.1:0-17048 GCF_019325145.1 Actinomyces sp. 594 | reverse complement strand
CCGGCGGCCACGGCCCAGTCGGCGCCGGCACGGCCGGCATCCCCACGGGGCGGCAGCGGCGGACGCGGTGCGGGCCGGGGTCGGCCGTCGGCATCCAGCGCCTCCTGAGTGAGCCAGGCCAGCGCCCCGGTCGCGCCGAGGCCGCCAACCAGGGCGCAGGCGTGGGCGTCAGCGGGCTCGGCCAGCCGCGACCAGGTCGCCCGGGCTAAGGTCTCGGCCTGCCCGGCGGCGGTACCGGGCAGCGGGCGGGTGCCTGTGCCGGGGTCCGCTGTGGACTCCGCCGTGGGCGCCGAGTCGGATACGGGTACGGGCTCGCTCATGGACGTGCTCCTCTCGTGCGCAGTGCCAGGGCGGCACCGATGTCTGTGGGGGTGGGTGCGGGACGGGAACCGAGGTCGGCCAGGGTCCAGGCCAGCCGCAGCACGCGGTCCACGCCCCGCAGGGACAGGTCACCGCGGTCCAGGGCGGTCATAAGCGGGGCGAGCAGGGAGGGGTCGGTTCCGGATGCGGGCGACCGCAGCCAGCCGCCGGGCACCTCCCCCATCAGGCGCCACGGCGTGTCCGCCAGCCGCCGAGCGGCCCGTGCCCGAGCCTCGGCGACGCGACCGGCAACCACGGCACTGGACTCACCAGTTCCCGTGGCAGCAAGCTCATCGGCGGTAACCGCCGCAACCTCCACTTGAATGTCCACCCGGTCCAGCAGAGGGCCGGACAGGCGGGAGAAGTAGCGGCGCCGTTGCAAGGAGGTGCAGGTGCACTCCAGGCCGCGGCCGGTGGAGCGCCCGCAGGGACAGGGATTGGCGGCCAACACCAGCTGGAAGGCCGCCGGGTAGGTGGCGCGTCCCCCAACCCGGTCGATCGTGACATAGCCAGACTCCAGGGGCTGACGCAGGCAGTCGAGCACACCGGCAGGAAACTCGGGGGCCTCATCCAGGAACAGCACGCCACGGTGTGCCAACGAGACGTCGCCCGGGCGGGGGACCCCGGAGCCTCCGCCTACCACCGCCGCCCGGGTGGCGGTGTGATGGGGCGCCCGCAGCGGCGGGCGGGTGAGCAGCCCGGCGTCGGCGTTGAAGGTACCGGCCAGCGAGTGGATCGAGGTGACGGTGACAGCGTCCTCAGGGTCAAGTGGCGGAAGGATGGAGGGCAGGCGCTCGGCAAGCATGGTCTTGCCTGCCCCGGGCGGACCTACCAGCAGGAGGTGGTGCCCGCCGGCAGCCGCCACCTCCAAGGCACGGCGCGCCTGCGTCTGACCGACGACATCGGCCAGATCCGGTTCCCGCATCGGCACGGGTACATCTGGCGGCCGGTGGGCCTGCGCAGCTGCCTGCCGATGGGCGCGGCGCATGAGCTCCCGGGACCTTCCGTGCAGCTTCCCGCCGTAGCGTTCCAGCAGCTCGCCGATATGGCTGACGGCGGTGACATCCACGCCCGGCACCAGGGCCGCCTCCCTGCCTGCGCCGGCGGCGACCACCACCTCGGTCACCCCGGCGTCGGCGGCGGCGCGAACAGCCGGCAGGATGCCACGCACCGGATGAACGGATCCGTCCAGTCCGAGTTCCCCGATGTATACGGTGCGAGCCATGTGGTTCACGGCGCGCTCGGGCAGTTGACCGCGCGCGCCCAGCACCGCCAGGGCCAGAGCCAGGTCGAATCCGGTACCGGACTTAGGTAAGTCGGCCGGGGAGAGATTCACCGTGAGACGATGCTCACCCCAGGTAACACCGCACGTGGACAAGGCTGCGCGGACACGTTCACGCGATTCGCGCACGGCTGTATCCGGCAATCCAACAAGCGTGAACCCGGGCAGGCCGTGGGCGGAATGAGCCTCAACCTCCACCAGGTGCCCCGCCAGTCCGGTCAGGGTGACTGCGAGGGCGCGCGCCAGTCCCATCAGTCCCCCACCCCACGATGGTGCCGCAGCAGGGCCGGACGGCCAGCGCGCAACTCGACGGAGACCACATCCAGGCGCAGGGCCGAATGCGGTACGGAGTGTGCGGCAGCGCAGGCAACGGCAAGCGAGCGCAGGCGAAGCAGCTTCAGCGGGCCGACGGCGGCCGCGGGCGGACCGGCCACAGCAGAGGTACGGGTCTTGACCTCCACGATCACGAGTACACCGGGTCCCGTGGGCCGTGGCTCCAGGGCGACGATGTCGATCTCGCCGCGCAGGCCCGGGCCGGGTCTCCAGTTGCGATCCAGGATGCGCCAGCCCGAGTCAGTGAGGTAGCGGGCCGCGATGGCCTCTCCACGCTGGCCGATCAGACGGCGGGAGTCAGTCCCGGGCGACCCATCGGAGCCTGAATCGTCCGGCGGGGCAACCGCCGGGGACGGCAGTGCGGCCACCGGGGACGGCGGAGCGGTCGGCATCACGGGTATGCCGACGTAATCGGCTTGGGACTGTGCGACGTGCGGTGCGGTTGACATGGCTTGACCTCCGACACCAGCGTGCCCGCGCGGCGTGACGGGGGCCAGCGGGCGGTTTGAGCCCTGTGGACTGGGGGTGCGCGAACGGTGCCTGTGGACGCCGGTGAAGTCCCGGCTGAGTGAGCGCACCGCCAAGTACGCACGGACAAGTGCACGGGGACCGCCTCCGCGCCCCCTGACTTACGGCTCCCGCCAAGCTCCCGCCCCAGGTACGTGTTTTCGAGTCTTCAGCGGAGTCGGCGCGGGGAAAGCTCCAGGACGCGTCGTCGGAGGCGAACGCGTACGCAAGGGACGAGCACACGCCTCGGCGGAGCCGGGCAATGGGGTGTGGCGGCGGCTACAGACGGCAGCTCGCAGGCCCACGTCTCGCGGATGATCAGCCGAGGCCGACAGCGTCAGGAGGGGACGTCGATCTCCGGCTTGGTCAGCTCCTCAACATTGACGTCCTTGAAGGTGACCACGTGCACGGACTTCACGAAGCGGCTGGCGCGATAGATGTCCCAGACCCAGGCGTCCTCAAGGGTCAGCTCGAAGAACACCTCCCCGCCGTTGGTGCGCACCTGCACGTCCACGGCGTTGGCCAGGTAGAAGCGGCGCTCCGTCTCGACGACATAGGAGAACAGGGAGATGACGTCGCGGTACTCGCGGTACAGGTCGAGCTCCAAGTCGTTCTCATACGACTCCAGATCTTCAGCACTCACCCGGTCATCATGCCCAATGGGCGCGTCCTCGTGCAGCAGGTTCCGCGGGCGCGTCGGCCACAGCCGTGCCGGTGAAGCGGTCCAGGCCGGGCAGGCGCCAGGAGCGGCGGTGGCAGTCGCTGGCGCCCAGCCGGGCCAGTGCCTCGATGTGGGCGGGTGAGGCGTAGCCCTTGTTGCGCGCCCAGTCGTAGCCGGGGTCGGGCAGGGCGGTCATGAGCGCGTCGCGCTCCACCTTGGCCAGGACGGACGCGGCGGCTACCACGGCGCAGTGGGCGTCCGCCTTGACGGCGGTGTGCACCGACGGGGCCGGCCGCGCGGCGGGCGCTCCCGCGACTGACACCGCCTGTCCGGCCGGCGCCGCAGCCAGCGCCGTGGTCTGCTCGGCCGCGTCGGCCAGGGCGGGATCGGCGGGAGGGCGCAGCCAGTTCACAGTGCCGTCCAGGATGATGACGCCGGGCAGATGACCGCGGGAGGCGACCTGGGCGAGCGCCCGCTGCCCGGCCAGCCGCAGGGCGCCGAGGATGCCGACTGCGTCGATCTCCGCGGGACTGGCGTGGCCGACGGCGTGGTCGACCGCCCAGGCGCGGCAGGGTTCAACAAGTGCTTCCCGGCGGCGGGGCGTGAGCCGCTTGGAATCGGCCAGCCCCGGGGGAAATACGGGAGCCGTATCGCGGGAGACGATGGCCAGGCCGACGCTGACGGGCCCGGCCAGGGACCCGCGCCCCACCTCATCCATGCCGCCGACCAGCTCGAACTCGGCCAGGAGCCGGGCCTCCAGCTCACGATCCGGGAGGATACGGACGGGGCTCACGGCTGGGCGCCGGTGCTAGTGGTGGCATCGGGCACGGCGTCGAAGGCACCGCCGTCGGAGAGGGTGGACCAGCGCGAGGAGGGCCAGAGCACGATCTTGGCGATCCCGGCCACGTCATCCAGGGGGACGAACCCGCCGTTGACGTCGTCCTGGTGGAAGCGGGAGTCGGCCGAGTTGGAGCGGTTGTCCCCCATTACCCACACGTAGCCCTCGGGGACAGTGACATCGAAGGCGACATCGGAGGCGGAGCGGCCAGGTTTCAGGTAGGGCTCGTCGACCTCGACGCCGTTGATCGACAATGAGCCGTTGCCGTCGGCCACAATGTGGTCCCCGCCCACGCCGATGACGCGCTTGATCAGGTAGTGGCCGGTATTCTCGGGCAGCAGGTGCAGGAAGATGAGCGTGTCCTGTACCAATCCCCGCAGACCGGTGGGCTCGGTGACCGTGAGCCAGTTGTCCGGGTCGGAGAAGACTACGATGTCGCCGCGGTCGACGTCGCCGGAGTCGTACATGGTCACGGCCACCCGGTCGCCCTCCCGCAGGGTGTCCTCCATCGAGCCGGAGGGGATCCCGAAGGTCTGGACCACGAAGGTCTTGACCAGGGCGACTACGACCAGTACCGCCAGCACGATCAGCAGGGTTGAGCCGCGGCGCCGCGGCTCGGCGGGCTCAGCACCTGCGCGTGCGGGCGCGGCCAGGGGCTTGGGCCGACGCACCGGCCGGTAGGAGGGCGGCAGCGCGCCGGCGTCGGCATCATCCGGTGTCTCGGCGCTGTCCACCCCGCGGGTGCGTTCCTCGGAAGCCACCGGGACAGGGGTGCTGG
The DNA here is from genome assembly GCF_019325145.1 of Actinomyces sp. 594. Lineage (NCBI taxonomy): Bacteria > Bacillati > Actinomycetota > Actinomycetes > Actinomycetales > Actinomycetaceae > Actinomyces > Actinomyces sp. 594. The sequence continues at coordinate 12,289 of NZ_PIZC01000022.1, read as the reverse complement.
CGTCAGGCAGCTCGACGGCGTCTTCCTGCGGTGCGGTCACCGTTTCCCTCTCGCATTAGTGGCTGGACGGTTTCAGAGTCGGGACGGGGATAAGCCGGTGCCCGGGACCCGCAGGCCCCGGGCACCAGGGCTCGGAGAAGGCCGAGCCGTCAGTTGGCGCGGTACTCCTTGATCTTCGCAGCCTTGCCGTGCAGGTTGCGCAGGTAGTACAGCTTGGCCCGGCGCACGTCTCCGCGCGTGACGACCTCGATCTTCTCAATGGTCGGCGTGTTCACCGGGAAGGTGCGCTCCACGCCAACACCGAAGGAGACCTTGCGGATCGTGAAGGTCTCCGACACGCCGGAGCCCTTGCGGGCGATCACCACGCCCTGGAAGACCTGGACGCGGGTGCGGGAGCCCTCTACGACTCGCACGTGGACCCTGAGGGTGTCACCGGCCCGGAACTTCGGGATGTCGTCGCGCACAGAGGCGGCGTTGATCTGGTCGATCAGGTTGGTCATTGATATCTCTCCACGTCCGTGCCACTGGTCAGCGGGCGCTTAACAGGCGGACCCGCCCGACCGGGGTACCGGCCGACGACGAATGCCGCGTTCTGGTGCCTCCGGGTCCTGCTCCTGGCCGCCTCCCCAGTGGCAGAGGCGGTTCGAGGCCCGAGGCCGGTCCAGTCTGCCACAGGCGTTGCTCCGCTATACAGGCGAACCCGGTCACGTGCTGGATTTCACGCGCGCCGCACCGCGCGGGTCCAGGGCCATGACCACGTCGCGGCAGCGGCTGCCGCCTACCTGGTAGGTGCGCGTGCCCACCTTGCGGAAGCCGGCGCGCCGGTAAGCCTTCTGGGCGCGCCGGTTAGCGTCATTGGTGCCCAGCCACAAGGTGGTGGCGCCCATGGTGTCCGCGTCGCAAATGCACTCGGCGAGTAGGACGGCCGCTATCCCGGAGGCGCGCAGGCCTGCATCCACGTACACCTTGGACAGCTCCGCGGCCATACCGTCGGTGCCGTCGGCGCCGGCCGGGACGGTCACGGACGGTGGACGCGGATCGAGGCCGACCGGGAGGGCGCCGTCGGCGTCAGGGACCTCGGCCACCACGGCGCTGTAGCCGACCAGGGCTCCGGCCGGCAGCGGTGCGCGACCCGCGCTGTCGGCCGCCCCTGGCGGCAGGCCGTCCGGCAGCTCGGCGACCGTGAGCACCACCCGTGGATCTGCGAGCCATTCCGCGAGGCGCCGCGGTGAGAGGTTGACGGCGATATGAGCGGCGATCTGCGCGTCGGTAAGGAAGCTCGGGCAGGCATCGGGGAAGGTACTCGCGGCCAACTCCGCCAGCGGCTCGAGGTCGTCCTCCAAGGCCGGGCGAATCACCAGCGGTACCGGCCGGGTGGCCCCGGCCGGGGCGACCCAGCCGTTACGCACCAGGGCGACGCGGTCGCCGGCGTCCAGCAGGGCAGGATCGGCGCGCGCGATCAGGTCGGGGCGGCGAGCCGCCGTGCGGGCAATCGCCTGGTCACGCCGGTGGCGGGCGACACGGGCATGATCCCCGGAGAGGAGCTCCGGCTCGGTGGCCGCCAGGTCCAGGCCGCGCCAGGCGACTGGCCTGGCGTAGACGGGATACTCCAGCAGGCCGGCTCCGGTATGCGACTCCTCGACGACGGACTCTGGATTGCCCAGCACGCCGGGCCGCAGACGGGCGATGGCCTCGATCATGACCAGCGCAGCGGCCTCCCCGCCGTTGAGCACGTAGTCGCCAATCGACACCTCGCGCACCTCCAGGCCGTTCGCTGCATAGTGCTGGGCCACACGGGCGTCGATGCCCTCATAGCGTCCACAGGCGAATACGAGCTGGTCCGCGTCGGCCAGGTCCTCTGCGGTGCGCTGGGTGAACAGGGCACCGGAGGGGGTGGGGATCACTAGGACGCGACGGGGCGTGCGCGTGCCCACGGCGCTGCTACCCGCCGCGGGAGCGGCAACTGCTGCTCCCGTTCCCGGCGTGTCAGTGGGCAGGGCGGCGGCGAGAACGTCGTCCAGGGCTGCGCCCCACACGTCGGGCTTCATCACCATGCCCGCTCCCCCGCCCACCGGGGTGTCGTCCACGGTGCGGTGGCGGTCATGGGTCCAGTCGCGCAGGTCGTGTACGTGCAGGTCCAGTAAGCCCTCGGCATTGGCACGCCCGATCAGGGACAGGTCCAGCACCCGCAGGTAGTCGGGGAAGATCGTCACCACATCCAGCCGTAGGGATGCCGGGGCAGGCGGGCGTGCCTGCGGCCCGGCTGCGGCTGCAAGGCGGCTCACCGGTCCTCCTCGGCCTCACCCACACCGGGAAACAGGCCACCGGGCGGGTCGATGGTCACGGTGCCGGCGTCTGGGTCGATCTCCGGGACCAGTTCCTCCACGAAGGGCACGGCCACCTCCTGCCCGTCGGGGGTGCGCACCAGCAGCCGGTCCTGGGCGACGCCCGGTTCCAGGCCGCTGACCTCGCCGAGTTCCCGCACGGTGTGGTCGGGCAGGAGCTCGATGGCCCGGAGTCCGGTCAGCTCGTGGGCGTACCAGGCGTCGTCGTCCTCCTCCGGCTCCTCGGCGTCGGTCTCCACCAGCAGCTTGACGCCGCGCAGCGCCTCGGCTCCGGTGCGATCGCGGGCCTCGGCGAAGGCGGCGAACCAGCGGGATCCGTCGAAGCGCAGGCGGGAGACGGTCAGGTACCCCGCGGCGGCCGGCCCGGCCGCGGGTTCGGCCGGCAGCACGCTGCCGGGGGCGAGCCGCCCCTCGGGGTCGTCGGTGCGGATCTCCAGGCGGACCTCGCCCTTGAGCGCATGGGCGGGACCAATGACGGCAACGGTTAGCAGCACGGGCCTAAACCTACCGCGTGTGCCCCTGCCGCGCGCATCCCCATCGCAGGCACCACACGGCCTCAGGCCGCGTTCCACGACCTTGGTGCACGTTCCACGACCACCCCGGGGTCGTGCAACACACACCAAGGTCGTGCAGTGCCGCCCAGGGTCGTGCAACAGTGCCGCCGCCCGCACCCCGAGGTGGGATGCGGGCGGCGGCACTGGTAGAACCTCGCGCCGGCGTCAGCGGCGGTCGGTGTCGACGACGTCCACACGTACCGGCGAGTCCGCCAGGGCGCCGACTACGGTGCGCAGGGCGCGCGCAGTGCGTCCCGACCGGCCGATCACGCGGCCGAGGTCGTCGGGGTTGACCCGTACCTCGAGCAGGTCGCCGCGTCGCAGCGTCCGGGCCGTGACGGTGACGTCGTCGGGGTTGTCGACGATGCCGCGCACGAGGTGTTCGAGTGCGTCGGCGAGCACGTCAGGCCTCCTCGGCCGGGGCCTCGGCCGTCTCCTCGGCGGCGGCCGCCTGTGCCTCAGCCTGCTTGGCGGCGGCGTCAGCCTTGCGCTTCTCGGCATCGTCGGCAACGGCCTTGACGGCAGCCTGCTTCGCGGCGGCATCGGCCTCGGCGTCCTTGACCTTCAGGCGGGGCTTGACTCCCTTGAGACCCTTGAAGGTGTGGTAGTCGCCGGTGATCTTGAGCAGGTTGAAGACGGCGTCGGAGGGCTGTGCGCCTACGCCGAGCCAGTACTGGGCCCGCTCGGAGTCGATGCGAATGAGCGAGGGCTCCTGCATCGGGTCGTAAACGCCGATCTCCTCGATGACACGACCATCGCGCTTCTTGCGGGAATCGACGACGACCACCCGGTAGAAGGGGGCGAACTTCTTGCCGAGGCGCTTGAGGCGAATCTTAACTGCCACTTGGGTGAAACTCCTGGTTCTCGATGGTTTGGCCCATGCCGACTCCCGGTGGGGTTACAGCAGCGGAGGCCGGTTAAGGCGAGACGCGATCGCACCGGGAGAGGGACCGGGAACGGTCGAGTACAGCCGTGCATTCTGCCAGAGCAACGCCGCCGTGTGCCAGCCGCATGCCGCCTGCGCTGCACGGAATACGTGCGATATCGCCCACAGCGCCCGCACCGACCCGCCATGCCCTGCCCCGGCGGCGCCTTACTGCCCCGCCGGAAGCGGGCTCGCGCTCAAATCTCTTCGTGGAGGCTCTCCTGGCGCAGGACGGCCCGGTCCGCGGTCCACACGTCGCCGTCCAGCTCACCGGGCAGCAGCGGGTTCCCGGGAGCGACGAACACCGGCTCGGCGACTCCCGTGCGCAGCTGCGCGTCGTAGTCCTTGAGCGCGGCCAGTACCCACCGCGACAGCCACAGCACGGCGACCAGGTTCAGGATCGTCATCAGCGCCAGGGCGACGTCGGCCAGCACCCAGGCCAGTTCCAGTGCGGCGAGTGCGCCCAGACCGGTGGCGACGGTCATAGCCAGCCGCAGTGCGACGCCCGCCCCTCGCCCACCGCCGAGGTAGCTGACATTGATCTCGGCGAAGGCCGAGTACCCCAGGACCGAGGAGTAGGCGAAGGTGAGCACCACGAAGCTCATGAACCAGATGACCCAGTTGCCGGGCACGGCGTCGGCCAGCGCATGCTGGACGAGGGTGGTCTTGGCCCACTGGGGCTGTATCCCGGGGGTATAGACGGACGGGGAGGCCAGCAGGATCGTGAGCCCCGTGGCCGTGCAGATCAGCAGGGTGTCCACGCACACGCCCAGCGCCTGGATCAGGCCCTGGGTGACGGGATGGGCGACGTCGGCGGTGGCGGCACCGTTCGGGGAGGAGCCCTGGCCGGCCTCGTTGGAGAACAGTCCCCGCTTGGTGCCGTTGAGGAAGGTGGCAAAGATGCCTCCGCCGGTTCCGGCCAGCCCCGAGCGCAGGTTGAAGGCTCCGGCGAAGATGTCGGCGAACACACCGGGAACCCGGTCGATCGAGACGATGATGACCACCAGCACCACCACCAGGTAGGCCAGGGCCATCAGCGGGACTAGCCACTCAGTCACCTTGGCCACTACGCGCATGCCGGCCAGGAGGATCGGCGCGGTGAGCACCATCAGCACGACAGCCGTGACTGAGGTGCTCACGCCGTGGGCCTCGGCCAGGGTCAGGGCGATGGTGTTGGACTGCACCATGGGGAAGATGAGCCCGTAGGAGAACACCAGCATCACGGCGAACGCGATGCCCATACCCCGGCCCAGGGCGCCACGGCCGATGCCCCGCTGCATGTAGTAGGCGGGCCCACCGCGGAAGATGCCGTCGGCATTGCGGACCTTGAAGACCTGGGCGAGGGTCGACTCGGCGAAGCTGGTGGCCATACCGAGAATCGCCACCACCCACATCCACAGCAGGGCGCCGGGGCCGCCAAGGGTCACGGCCAGGGCCACGCCGGCGATATTGCCGGTGCCCACGCGCCCGCCCAGGCCGATCACGAAGGCCTGGAAGCTGGACAGGGAGCCGCGCTGGTGGCGGGAGTGCGCGACCAGACGCACGGCGCGCAAGAACAGGCGCAGCTGGACTGCGCGAGTGCTTATGGTCAGGTACAGGCCGGTACCTAGAAGTATCCAGACCAGGATGTTGCCGGAGACAAAGCTCTCGAAGCCGGACAGGGCCTCGGTAAGTGCAGCGGACACGCTTGATTCCGTCCGTCGGGGATGGCGGGGCGAGTGTGAGAGTACCCCAGGCGGCGACGGCGGATGACCCGTGCACGAGAATTGGACACGACCCTCCCAGGTTTTCAATTCCGAGACTGCACACCACCCCGGTTGACCGTACCGTAATGTTCGGGGCATGAGCCTGTTCTCCCGTCGCAGCATCCAGCCACCCGGGGCCCCCTCCTCCATCCGGCCACCGCGTGAGCTGATCGGCTCCAGTCCCGTGCGGCCCTCCACCGCCAACGGCGCGTCCTCCCGTTCAGCGCCGCCGAAAGCTTCGACCAGCAACCTGCCGCGTCCTGGCAACACGCAGCCGCGCAGGCCGCTCGGCCCATCGCGGGCATTCGGAAGCGGGTCGCCACGCGGCTCGGGCAAACGCAAGCCACAAGGTCCGAAGGACGTCGGGATGCGCCGAGCACTCACCGCAGTTACAGCCGCCGTCCTGGTAATCATCTGCGCCAGCGCCCTCTCAGGGCGACTCGGACTCACGGATGACACCAGCATCTCTGCTGGCTCCGCATCCCCAACGGTACGCACCGTAAACCCCGTGGTGGAGCCGCCCGCACAAACCGGCTGCTCGACGACGACCGTCTTAGACACTCCCGCACTCCCAACCGGCTGGGCGGAGAAGTGGCGCCTGGACAGCGGTCGGGGCGAACTGCGCAACACTCCCAGTTGGTGGGCGTTCTCCGCCGGAGACTGCCTGGTGATCGCCTCCAACCGATACCTGGACACGCCCGCGCAGGTCACCGGCTACCGCCTCACCGACGCGGGTCCCGTGCAGCTTTGGACCAGGTCCGGCGACGACTACGACGGAGACGACATCAGCCGGCTGTATTTTGACGATTACAGCCAGTGGTGGGGCGGATACTTGGTGGCCAGACGCCTGCTGCTCGACCCGTCTACCGGCGACCTGACACAAGCTCCCTGGGCCGGGAAAAGCGGCAACGTCACCTCCGTCGCGGAAGAAGTGGCCGTCGTCTGCCGCAGCGCATATGGCGCAGCCAGAGACACCACGTGCTCCGCCTGGGACTGGAATGGCGGCGCCCCCTCGCAACGGTGGGAGCGGAGCTACGAGGAGGACTCGGTCTATCCGATCCCCGGCTACGGTCCCGGCGGCAACACCGAAGACGGATTGCTGCTGGCCCAGGTGAACATCGAGTCCAGAAGCACCCGTGCCCACGCCCTGCTGTCTCTGGCGGACGGCTCGCTTCACGGCAACTGGCCCGCCAGTTCATCAAGCGCCGAGGTCCCCTCCGTATTCATTCCGGCGCGCGACGGCTGGTTGCGCCTGTCCGACTCCAGGGATCAAGCCACCCTGATTACCTCCAGCGGGCAGGAGGGCGAGCCCTTCCCCGTCATCAACGAGCCTCCCACTGTGGTGCTCGCCAATGATGGGTTGCCAATGCTCGCGCAGCTGCGCGCGGCCTACCGCGACGGAGACTTCGAGTGGGCGGATGTGATCCTGCAGTGCCGAAGCACCTCTGCATGCATATTGAACGACAACGAGATCGACCTGCCCGATGGTGTGCTCATGGATGATTATCTCCAAGGCGCCTCCTACCAGGTCCTGTCAATGCTGACCGCCGATGGAGGCAGCCTGTTGATCCGCTCACGACCAGTGGTGAGCGCGTGGGCCGTTGTGCTCGACACCGAGTCGGGACAGGCCCTGGTCCCGGAGCGCTCACGGGCTAGCCGCGGGAATCGGGGCCTGGCGCGAATGAGCGATGATCTAATCCTCGTCCTCGTGGGCTCCGATGTTGTCGCCTACATGCCCGCACAGTGAGCCCCACAGAGGCGACCGGGGAAGTCACCGACGTGCCCGGCAAGAGCTGGGGCTCCGCGATCAGGTCGGTGCTCCTCAGCCCAGGCCCAGGTGACGGCGCAGGTCCTCCGGCAGGGCGGCCATGGCATCGGCAACCTCGTCTTCGCCCGGCTGCGGCTGCGACTGCGCCGCGGTTGCCGCTCCCTGTCCCGGCATGATGCCGTAGCTGGGCGCCGCGGCGGCGGACTGGCCCAGGCCAAAGGCGGAGCCCGCCGGTGCGGGTGCGGGTGATTCGGTGACGTCCTTTTGGGCTCGGGCGGCGGCCGCCTCCCGAGCCTGCCGAGCGGCCTTGGCGGGGTTGCCGGAGCGCCCCTTCTTGCCACCCTTGCGCTTCTTGCCCTTCGGCGCCTGGCGGGCCTTCGAGCGCTTGCCCATTGACGGCAGCGAGCCCATGCCGGGCATGCCACCGGGACCGCCCAGCGCACTCGGGCCGCCTGCGGCCATGGCCTCCATCATCTTCTTGGCGGCCTCGAAGCGGTTGACCAGCTCGTTGACGGCCTGCACGGTGGTGCCGGAGCCCTTGGCGATGCGGGAGCGGCGCGAGCCGTTGAGAATGGACAGGTCGCGGCGCTCGGCCGGGGTCATGGAGCAGACGATCGCCTCGATGCGGTCGACCTCCCGCTCGTCGAAGTTCTCCAGGGCCTCGCGCATCTGCCCCATGCCGGGCATCATGCCCAGCAGCTTCTTCATCGATCCCATCTTGCGGAGCTGGCGCAGCTGGGACAGGAAGTCGTCCAGGGTGAAGGTGCCGGAGGCGAGCTTCGCCGCGGCGTCCTCGGCCTCCTTCTCATCGAAGGCGCGTTCGGCCTGCTCGATCAGGGTGAGCAGGTCACCCATGTCCAGGATGCGGGAGGCCATGCGGTCGGCGTGGAAGCGCTCGAAGTCGTCCAGCCCCTCGCCGGTGGAGGAGAACAGCACTGGCGCACCGGTGACCCCGCGCACGGACAGGGCGGCACCACCGCGGGCGTCGCCGTCGAGCTTGGACAGGACCACGCCGGTGAAGCCCACGCCGTCGCGGAAGGCCACGGAGGTGTTGACGGCGTCCTGACCGACCATGGCGTCCAGCACGAACAGGATCTCGTTAGGGGACACCGCGTCGCGGATGCGGATGGCCTGATCCATCATCTCCGCGTCCACACCCAGGCGGCCGGCGGTGTCGATGACGACGACGTCGTAGCCGTGCGCCCGCCCCTGCTCGACGCCGCTGCGGGCCACCGCAACCGGGTCGCCCACGCCATTGCCGGGCTCAGGGGCCCATACGTCCACCCCGGCGCGCTCGGCCACCACGCTGAGCTGGGTGACGGCGTTGGGGCGCTGCAGGTCAGAGGCGACCAGGAGGGTGCGCTTGTGCTCCTGCTTGAGCCAGCGGCCGAGCTTGCCCGCCAGTGTGGTCTTACCGGCGCCCTGCAGACCGGCCAGCATGATGATGGTGGGACCGCGGTCGGCCCAGTTCAGCTCCCGGGACTCACCGCCCAGGACCTCGATGAGCTCATCGTTGACGATGCGCACGACCTGCTGGGCCGGGTTCAGGGCCTGCGAGCGGGCGGCATCCTTGGCCTTCTCCCGCACGGCGGCAGTGAAGGAGCGCACCACCGGCAGGGCGACGTCAGCCTCGAGGAGGGCGCGGCGGATCTCGGAGACGGTGGCGTCAATGTCCGCTTCGCTCAGGCGGCCCTTGCCGCGCAGCGAGTTGAACGAGGCGGTGAGCCGGTCGGAGAGGTTGCCGAACACGCGGTGTCCTTCCTTGGCGCCGGGGCGCAGGTGGTTGGAGGGTCTGGCTGATGTGCGCGTCGCCACCCGGTCGGCGCAACGCGGCGCACGCTTCAGGATAGCGGTGAGGGCCCGCGCCGTCCCACCCTAGGGGACGTGCGGGCCCTCACGCACAGTGCAGGCGTACAGGTGGCCGCAGGCACCGCGGACGCGCGGCAGGCGGTCAGCCGAGCAGGGCGTCTACGAAGCCCTCCGGGTCGAAGGGCGCCAAGTCGTCAGCACCCTCACCCAGGCCGACCAGCTTGACGGGCACGCCCAGCTCCTTCTGCACAGTGACCACGATGCCGCCCTTGGCGGTGCCGTCCAGCTTGGTCAGCACGATGCCGGTGATACCGACGGCCTCGGAGAATACCTGCGCCTGGCGCATGCCGTTCTGCCCGGTGGTGGCGTCCAGCACCAGCAGCACCTCCCCCACGGGTGCGACCTTCTCCATGACCCGCTTGATCTTGCCCAGCTCATCCATGAGCCCGGCCTTGTTCTGCAGGCGCCCGGCGGTGTCTACCACCACCACGTCCACGCCGTCGCGGGCGGCCACGCGGGTGGCGTCATAGGCGACCGAGGCGGGATCGGCCCCCTCCCGCTCGGAGCGGACGACCTCGACGCCGACCCGCTCACCCCAGGTGGTCAACTGATCGGCGGCGGCGGCACGGAAGGTGTCGGCGGCGCCCATGACGACGCTCTTGTCCTCCGCAACGAGCACACGGGCCAGCTTGCCGCAGGTTGTGGTCTTGCCGGTGCCGTTGACGCCGACCATGAGCACGGCGGCGGCCGGCTCGCCGTCGGCGCCGTTCCATCCCTCGGCAGGGGCGGGCTTGTCCAGGTTCAGGGAGCGGTCCATGCCGGGGCCTACCAGCTTCAGCAGCTCCTGGCGCAGCACGGCGCGGATGGCGGCGGGATCGGAGGTGTCCAGCACCTTGGCCTGGGTGCGCAACTCATCCATGAGGGACGTAGTGACCTCGAGTCCCAGGTCGGAGGTCAGCAGCGTGTCCTCGATCTCCTCCCAGTCGGCCTCGGTGAGGTCCCCGCGGGACAGGACTGCGAGGATGGCCCGGCCGAAGCCGCCGGCGCCGGCCAGGCGCGAGCGCAGTCGCTGCATGCGTCCGGGAATGGACTCGGGGCGCTCCAGGGTGGCCTGCGTGCCCGCCACCACGGGCTCGGGTGCCGCTTCCGCCGGGGCCGGGCCGGGACGGGTCTCGGCCTCGACGGTCTGCTCCTGCGGCGGGGCGAGCAGGACGTCGTCGGCGCTGGTGGGCTTGTGAGCGCTGACCTCCGGCGGCACCTCACCGCCACGGTTGCGGCCCGCGTAGAACCAGATTCCGCCGGCCACGGCGAGCACGATGACGACTATGAGGACGATCAGCAAGGGATCCATGGACCCATCATGCCTGATCGCCCACGGGGGCGGGCAAGTGTGGACGCCCCACCCCGGGGGCCGACAGGGCGGTTAGTGCTGTGCAGCAGTCTCCCGGGCGCGTCGGGCCACAGCGGCGTCCTTGCTGCGACGCACCTCGGCGGCCTTGGACTCGGCGGTGTCCATAGCCTTCTCCACGACGTCCACCAGTCCGGAGAAGGAATCCGTGCCGACGTAGACGGCGGAGTCGTCCCGGGTCATCAGGTCCTCCAGCCGAGCCTCCTGCGGCACCACGGTTACGTGCTCCTCCTTCTCCCTGGCCACCCCGACCAGGTCGCGCAGCCGGTCGCGCCAGGTGTCGACCGGGTAGCGCTCGGCGACGACCAGGCCGAGCACGATCAGAGCGGCGACTAGGACGACGACGAGGGGAAGGATCATGGAACCCATGGGCATAATTGTGCCTTCCGTTGGTCACGGCTCCACCGAGCAGGGGGCGCCGTGTCGCCCACCAGACAGCGCCGTGTTCATCACAGTTCGCCCGCTATGCTCCAATGCCTCACTGGGTGGCGGATGAGAGCCGCTGGGAGACCGCCTGGGTGACGCCGTCACGCATGGTGATGCCGTACAGGGCGTCGGCGATCTCCATGGTGCGCTTCTGGTGGGTGATGATGATCAGCTGGCTGGAGGCCCGCAGCTCGGTGAAGATGTCCAGCAGCCGCCCCAAGTTGGTGTCGTCCAGGGCCGCCTCCACCTCATCCATGACGTAAAACGGAGAGGGGCGGGCACGGAAGATCGCCACCAGCAGCGCCACCGCGGCCAGCGAGCGCTCCCCGCCGGACAGCAGGGACAGGCGCTTGACCTTCTTGCCCGCGGGCCGGGCCTCAATGTCGATGCCGGTGGTGAGCATGTCGTCGGGGTCGGTTAGTACCAGGCGCCCCTCGCCGCCGGGGAAGAGCCGGTCGAAGACGATCGCGAACTCGCGGGCGGTGTCCGCGTAGGCCTGGGTGAACACCTCCTGCACGCGCTGATCCACGTCTTCGACGATGCGCATTAGGTCGGCGCGGGACTGCTTGAGGTCGGCGAGCTGCTCGGCCAGGAAGCGGTGGCGCTCCTCCAGGGCCGCGTGCTCCTCCAGGGCCAGCGGGTTGACCTTGCCCAAGCGCGCCAAGTCCCGGTTCGCCCGCGCCAGGCGCTTCTCCTGCTCGGCACGCACATAGGGCCGGCCGGTCGGGTGCGCGGCAGATTCCATCTGCGCGCCCTGAGACTGCTCCTCAACGTCGGCCGCGTCGGCAGCCCCGTCCCGATCGGCAGCGGCTTCGGCCGCGGCGGCTTCCGCCTCCGCGTCCGGCACGAGCATGTGGGGCCCGTACTCCTCCACCAAGGGGTCCAGTTCCAGGCCCAGCTCATTCATGGCGCGCTCGGCCAGATTCTCCAGCCGCATGCTCTGCTCGGCACGGGCGATCTCGTCGCGGTGGGCGGCGTCGGACAGCGCGGACATTTCAGCAGCCAGGGCGTCCAGTTGCCTGCGGACATCGGCGACCGCCGCCGCGGCGCCGGCGCGTTCGGCCTCGATACGGGCGCGCTCCCCCTGCGCCTGCTCCACCCAGGTGCGGCCGGTCTCCGCGGCGGTGCGGGCCTGGTCCCGCACCTGCGCAGCCGTTGCCAGCCGCGCCTTGCGGGCCTGCTCCGCGCGGGCGGCGGCAGCCCGCTGCTGCCGCTCGCGGCGGGCGGCAGCCCGCAGGGAGTCGGCCCGGCCGCGGACGCTGCGCTCCCGCTCCTCGGCGGTGCGCAGGGCCAGGCGCGCCTCCGTCTC
>NZ_PIZC01000021.1:123354-128211 GCF_019325145.1 Actinomyces sp. 594 | reverse complement strand
GTGCAGTGCCACCCAGTGTCGTGCAGTGTCATGCAAAGCCGCCCAGTCCCCTACGCCGGAGGCCACCACTAGCGCCAGTACGCACCCCGCCGGATGGGGCACCACCCCCACCCCCGAAGAAGGCCTCAGGACCCCCAAAGGCCGGGCCGGACCAACCAGCTAGAACACACGACACGCCGGTCTAAAGCACCACGTTTACGCCGATAACCCTCAGGCCCATGACCGGCTCTTCCGGTTGGGGTACCTGGCGGCACGAACCGGAAGGGAAGGCGTTGCGGGCGCCGCGTCAACCGGTACGCAGGCTCAGCCCCAGTGCGGCGGCACCTCCCGCAGTAGGCGGGCATCGTTGGCATGATCGGATGATTCCCGTCCTAGCACACCGCCATCGCGGGCACGGGCGCCACTGAGCGCGTCAACGCCGCGGCGGCGCTCTGCCTCCGCCTGCGCCTGCGGCAACTCGCCCTGGGCAACCCGGGCGGCGTCCTGGGGTGACAGCGCCACGACGCGTCGCCTCCGGCGCGACCCTGAGGAATCGCTCACCGGGTCCGCCGAACCGCGTTGGCCAGCACCGCGTCAATCCCGGAACCACGCCGACTCAGGGCCAGCGCCTGGCGAAGCTCCTCAGTCTCCTCGGCCGCGGTACGCTCCACGCCGTCGGAGCGGATCCAGGCAACCAGCTCGTCGAGCTGATCGTCGGAATAGGCCTGCAACGGCAGCCCCTGGGCGATCGGCGGACGATCGCCCCGCCGGGGCGGCTCCGGTGAGTCGCCGCGTGGGGCCGCATCAGCCGCGGTCCCCGGATCGGTAGAAGCCGACTCCACCAGCGGATCGTCCTCCCCCGGGCGCTCGGGCAGCGGTGGCGCGCCCCTGACCGGTTCGGTGCGGGAGGCCAGCACCGCCAGCACCTGCGCCTCGATCTTCTTCGCCTCCGTCTCAACATCGACGAATACACCTGCCGAGTACGCCGTGTGCACGTGCCAGCCGCGCTGCTGCAAGCGTTCGATCCAGTGCCGGTCCCGCCGCCGCAGGCTCGGCTGCGCCACGTAGTCGACGTCGTCGGTGAGCACCGCGACGAGTAGCTCCCCCGGCAGATCCGGGTGACCGATCGCCAAGGGAATGCGCACGCCGCCCTCAATGCCGTAGCGGGGCACAACCACCAGGCCCTTACGCCACAGGTGCTCGGCCAGTTCCACGAGCAGGCGCTCCGGGGCGACCTCCTCCTGCTGCGGATACTGCCTGCCGGAGTCGGCGGCGTGCACCAGCACCTCGCGCAGCAGGCGGGCACCGGGCGCGTGCAGACGCCCGGCGTCGATGTCATCCGGACCCAGGCAGGACACAATCTGAGTGCCCCCGCGGGAGGCGCACAGGGCCTCAACCAGCCCCACCATGCCGCCGATATCACTGACCGCACCAAAGCTGTGAATGGTGCGGCCGTGCGGAGTCTTCGCGTAGCCGACAGAGACGATTATCTGATCGCGGCGCAGGGAGCGCGCCTCCCCCAAGTCGACGACGACGAATGGCTCGGACACACCGGTCTCGAAGTAGTCGGCCAGGGCGGGCGAGCCAACAACGGCGGCGGCCGTCGCGCGGCGGATCTCCTCCGCGTGGCGCGCGTTCAGGGCGATCACACCGAGCGACTGCTCGGGACGAGTCAGCGCGTGATCAATAACCAGGTCCACCACCCGGCTGACCTCGGCCGGCACCGACTCCACGGCGGTACGGCCCGGTGCCGGCATGCCACGCCCCTCAACCAGCTCCAGCGACAGACGCGAGCGCCCGGGCGGCGCCGGAATTGCCTCCACGACGTCGTCATAGCCGTTCGCGGCAAGGAACGCGGCGATCTCCGCGTCCAAGGTGTTGCGGCCCGTGGGCAGCGTAACCTGCGGCAGGTGCGGGCCCAGTTCGGCTGCCAGCCCAGAAGCAGCGCGCCTGGGGTCGCCGACCACAAGCACCTGCTCCGCGCGCACGAAGGCGGGAATCACCTGGGAGACCGGCACATTCGTGGATGCGTCCAGAATGGCCAGGTCCACCACTGCGTCGGCAGCGAATACCTGCGGCACCAGCGTGGGCGGAATGATCCACACCGGCTTGGCAACCATGGCGATGGGGTGCGAGGCGATGACATCGCGCAGCGACATCCCCTCCTCCAGGGACAGCGCCCGGTACAGGCTGCGGGCGGCGTCCTTGTCGGCGTCGACCGCCTCCCGCACGCGGCGTGCGCAGGCCTGGGCCACCGGGCCGGCCAAGGAGTCCGCCTGAGCGGCATCCAACTCCCGCAAGGACACGGCCAGGTCATTGAGGGCATCCGCGTCCAGTCCGCCCAGGTCGGGGTCCTCACGCATGACTTGCGCCAGGAGGGATGACCACCAGCAGTAGGCGAGCTCATCGTCGATCTGCTCCGGCTCCACCTGCCGGGACGCCAAGTCATCCAGCAGCGGGATGAGTCCCAGGTCATCCAGGGCGGTCGTGACCCGATTGATGTCCGGCAGCTTGTGGACCGTGACGTCGTCGGCCGCCAGGACGCGGGAGCGCTCCTCCAGGTCCACCAGCGGCAGGTCCATCAGGGAGTTGTCCGCACCGATCACGGGCTGCAGTGCGGAAACCGCCTCGCGTGCACGGGCAGCCACGCGCTGCATCTCATCCAGGCCCTGCGGCAGGTGGGGCCAGCCCCCGTCCGGGTCGTAGCGGCGCCACACCTCCCGGCGCTGCTGCACCTTGACCAGCTCCCCGTGCAGGTCGGCGACCTCCCGGCCGGGACGCACCAGGTCCTTGGCCTGCTTGGTGAACCGGCGCCTGGTGGACCGCCCCATCTCTACGCGGTGCTCCTGGCGCCACTGCTTGGACGCGGTGGCGATGACCATATCGGCGGCGGAGCGCTCGAAGACCTCGGGGAGGAAGACATCGAGGGAGTCGCGCACCCCGTCGAGCATCTCCAGCTGCTCACACCACTGCGCGAGCGTAATCGCCCGGGTGATCCCAGTGGAGTCCGCCGCAGCGGCCACCTGCTCGCGCACCGCGGGCAGGAGCTCGTCAGCGAGCCGAGTAAGCCGTGCCAGCGCGTCGGTAGCGTCGTCGACGTCGTCAACCACCATGCCGTTCCAGGCGGAGTCGGCCAGGGAGCTGGTGAACAGGCCGAGCGCGTGGGCGCGGTGAAGCAGTTCCGCGGCACGCTCGCGGCCGGGGGCATCCAGGCGCTCCAGGCGGCCTGCCACAACGCGGGCACTGGTGCGCGCACGCACCCGCCCGGAGGTGAGCTCGGCAAGTTGTTGAAGCGCGTCGTAGGCTGAGGCCCCCCACGGCTCGCGCGGCGTATGCAGGGCAGTGACGTACCGGGAGAGCTTGTCACGCACGGAGCTCAGCCGACTGCGCATACCGACGATGGCGGTCACGTCCAGATCCGGCACGTTCACACCCATGGCGGCCTTGATGCCCTCGGCGGCGTGGCGCCGCCAAGCGGGATCCTCTGTCAGGTCCAGCACGATGGCGCCCAGGCCGAGCTCGCGCAACGCGTCAGCAACGGCATGCCCGTCAGCGCTAGTGGCGGGCACGTGCAGCACCGTGCGGCCCAGGGCGGCGGCATCCGCCATCACGGCGGCGAGGGTGGCGGCGACGTCGGATCCAGGAGGGGCGTCCAGTAGTAGTGAGGCACCAGTGCCAACCGCCTCGACGGCGTCGAGCTGGGCGGGATCCAGGTCGCCGACGCCGCGTTCCCGCTCCGGTGCCCGATCGGAAGGATCCGGCTGGGGCAGGGTGACGTCCAGGGCCGCGCGGGCAGCGGCGTCGCCAGCGACGGCCGCCACGAGTGCGGAGGTGCGCGCCCGGTCAATGGTGGCGTCGAAATCCTCCACCAGCGCCTGCCCTGGGTGTACGAAAGCTCCCACTACCAGGCGCTCGTGGATCTCGAAGCCGGGCAGGTACTCCCGGCCCAGCGCGCCGATGGAGCTCAGGGCGTCGCGCGGAGTGAAGCCGTCATCCGCCAAGGTGGCACGGGCGACGACATTCACGTCCGCCGCACAGCCGTGTCGGCGCAGTGCCCGGGTCAGGACCGGGTTCACCTCGATCGAGCGGTCCAGGGTGAGGGAGGCGTCGGCGCCGGCACTGGACAGGCGCACCGGTCGCAGCAGCACGGGGGCGCGCACCGAACGCACGGCTGCCGGCGGTCCGGCAACGGTCGCGGCGTCGACGGAAGGGTCAGCGGAGCTACCGCCCAAGGAGTCCGGGTCGGCAGGGACGTCCGCATCATTGGCGGCGGATACCGGCTCGGTCCAGCCGGCGACGCCGATGGCCAGGTAAACGGGGGCAACACCGAATCGCCTGGAGAGCTGGTCGGTTCGGCCGACCAGCTCGCGCAGGGACTGGCGGGCGACGCCGAGGGCAACGCGCTCACGCACGAGGCTGCCCAGGTGGGTGGGGCGGCCTGCGTACAGCTGGGCCAGCCCCGAGGGATGCGCGGCCGTCAAGTCAACAATGCCATCGCGCTCGGAGAATGCGTCGAGGCTGGAGGTCCCCCCGAGGTCGGCAAGCTCCTGCCGCCAGGCAGCCAGTGCCTCATCAATGCGTGCCCTGCGGTCGGAGTCCTCCGGCGGGGTGTCATCCGGCTGCTCGGGCGCAACAGTCGTTGGCGGATCGGGCCGGTCGGCGCCCTCGGAGTCACGCGCCCGCGCCCCGGCGTCGCGCCGGTTGCGGCCCAGAGAAAACAGTGAAGGCGTCATATCCCCGCACGATATCCGCCCCGCCGCCCCGGACGGTGCCGACGCACCGGAAGCGCCGTTACTAGCATGCCGGAACATTGGTTGCATTCGAGTGCCCCCGGCGCGATTCGAACGCGCGACACCCGCTTTAGGAGAGCGGTGCTCT
>NZ_PIZC01000021.1:98381-123019 GCF_019325145.1 Actinomyces sp. 594 | reverse complement strand
CGGCAGTGAGTACCGTCGGGGTGCGGCCGGAGCCCTCTGCTCCAGCCGCACCCCTTCCGGTAATGCTCAGGCCCGCGACCAGGGAGTCGTCTGGTTGCGGCCGACCCGGACGTCCTCATCCCGGGTACGGGCCGGAACCACCATGACGGGGCAGGAGGCGTGCGATAGGACCGCCTGGCTGACCGAACCGAGCAGCAGGCCGGAGAAGCCGCCGCGGCCCCGGGACCCGACCACCACCAGGTCGACGGCGGTGGAGAACTCAGACATGAGTTCTGCGGCGTTTCCGTCCAGCGCGTGGCGCCGCACCACCACGTCGGGGTACCCCTCGGTGGCCTCGGCGATGGCCCGGTCCAAGCCGGAGCGCACATCGGTCAGCACCTGCTCGCGGTCCACGGCGGCGGGCAGCCAAGCAAGCGCCCCGGCGCCGGAGGCCATGGGTACGGCCGCAATCGCTGTCAGCTCAGCACCCCAGGCGTCAGCCTCGCGCACCGCCCACTTCAGGGCCTTGCGGGCCGAGTCCGAGCCGTCCACGCCAACGACGATGCGCCTGACCGGGGTGAAGGCGGAACCTTCCGTGTGCCGCGGCACGACCACCGCCGGGCAGTGGCTGTGCGCGGGCAGGGCGGAGGACACGGTCCCGAGCAGCCGGTCGGCGAAGCCGCCGCCCCCGCGGGTACCGACGACGGCGAGGGCTGCATCCGCGGACAAGTCGACCAGCACCCCGGCGGGGTCACCGGTTTCCAGTGAGCTGGTCACGGTCACGCCACGGCCCTGCGCGCGTGCCACCGCCTCGTTGACCACGGCCTCGGCACCGGCACGCACCGCCGAGTCGTCCAGGGCGGCATACCCCCCGTCAAGGGACGCCGTAGTGAAGGATGGGAGGGAGTAGGCGCACAGGATGTGAACGCGCCAGCCGTTGCAGCCGGCGCGGTCTACCGCCCAGTCGACCGCCTCCAGGGATTCGGGTGAGCCGTCAACTCCGACGAGGACGACCTTGTCTTCAGCCATGGGTTGTGCCCCTTTCTGCGAGCGCCTATTACTCGACCACACTCATTTTGCCCCGTAGGCGAGCGTGTTCCAAACCACGTTTTGAAAATAGCATGTGGGGGCGGCCGGCACGGTGACCGGCCGCCCCCACAAGGTGGAGCGAGTCAGCTGCTAGCTCAGCCCACGCGCACGTACTGCGGCGAACCGTAGACCGCGCGGTAGGACACGCCGGTGGCCGGCGTCCCCGCGTCAATCATCATGCCACCACCGGCGTAGATGCCGACGTGGCCGCCGTAGTAGACGATGTCACCCGGCTGCGCCTGCGCGGCGGACACGACCGTGCCGGAGGCGCCCTGCGCGTAAGAAGTGCGGGGCAGGGAGATGCCGACCTGGGAGTAGACGTACTGGACCAGGCCGGAGCAGTCGAATCCGCCGTTAGCCGGGGAGTTGGAGCCCCAGATGTAAGCCATGCCCGTGTACTGCATGGCGATGGAGACTACCGAGGAACCCGAGGGGTTCGCCGCGGCGGGGCTTGCGGTGGTCGTGGCCGCGGCCTCCGCCGTGGTGTCCGTGTCAGCGGCAGCCGCGTTAGCGGTCTCGACTACCGCATCCGCTTCAGCAGTGGCCTCCGGCTCCGGCTCTTCCTCGACCTCAACGACGGGGGCCTCGGCAGTCGGGGCGTCAACGGTCTCGACGTCGTTGGGCACGACGACGGAGGCGGCGACCTGCACGGACTCGTTGGTGGAGACCACGGTGCGCGCCTCAGCGGCGAGCGCCCCCACTCCCTGAGTCTCGAGCGAGCCGGCAGACTGTGCGGCCTCGTTGGTGTTTGCAGCGGAGGCGCCGGAGGCAATCATGCCCAGCGCGAGGCCTGAGGATGCAGCAACGGCGAAGCCGCGACGGGCAACCGGGGCCACAGAGGTCATCGGGGTCAGCGGGCGAGCAGCCTTGCGATGCCGAGCCGAGGTGCTTGTTGTCATGTAGTGGTTCTCCTCTGAGATGCCTACGAGGTGAGCTGTCGGGTTCGGACTGGAGACGCCCGGCCCGCGTCGCGCGGGCTTCACCCCAAGGCTCCGGCGGGGGCCGAAGCCGCGTTTGGTTCCCCCGTTCCTGCCATGTATGTGGGATATGACGACCGGAGGCAAGCGGCAGGATTGAGCCCCGTCCCCGGTGCTGCGGCCCTTTGAGCTCCGCAACGGTGGATACGTTACCCGAGGTCGCCGGTAGCCGTCACGGGGAGATCACACACATCGCCGTGACAAGTGGCACATGCTGCTTGCAGCGGCCAACCAGGCACGGCGAGGGTTCGCGTGCTCCAGCCTGGCCAGGCGCAGCTAGACCCACTCGGTTGCCGAGTCGAGCCACATGCAGAGCTCACGCATGAACGCAGACGCCCCGCTCCTGAGCTTAGGAGCGGGGCGGCGCCGGAGGTCGGCGCATACGTGAATACGCGAATGATGCAGCCGCCTCAGGCCCAGGGGAGGCCTCAGGGAGAGCAGCGAGTCAGCCCACGCGCAGGTAGGTGGCTCCCGAGTAGACGGCGTGGTAAGACACGCCTGTGGACGGGGAGGCGTCAACCATCATGCCGTCGCCCGCGTAGAGGGCCACGTGCCCGGACCACCACAGGATGTCGCCGGGCCGTGCCTCTGCCGCTGAGATCGGGGTGCCGACCGCGCGGATCTGGCCCGACTGGTGCGGGATGGAGATCCCGTACTGGCCGTAGACGTAGGACACCAGACCGGAGCAGTCGAAGGCGGACGGCCCTGACGCGCCCCAGACGTAGGGGGTTCCGACGTACTGCATGGCCAGCGCGACCATGCCCTGTCCGGAGGTTCCCTGCCCGGCCGGAGCGCTTGCGGCGGCCGCCTCATCGGCCTGCGTGGCCTCGGAGTCCACGGTTGCGTCGGCGGAGGAGTCCGCCTCCTCGTCGGCTTCCTCCTCAACGACCGGAGCGGCGGCGGTAACGGCGTCGACCTCGGTTACGTCGGAGCCCCAGGCGGCATCAGAAGCTGTCGCAATCGCCGCGTTCGTGGTCACAACCTCGCGCGCATCACTAGCCAGTACGGCTACGCCGGCTTCCCCGAGGGCGCCGGCGGACTCACTGATGGCGTCGTCGTCTCCGGCGGCGTTCGCACCGGAGGCGATCATGGTCAGCGCCAGTCCGGAGCTTGCGGCAACGGCAAGTCCACGACGTGCAACCGGAGCAGCATCCGTCAACGGGGTCAGCGGGCGGGCAGCCTTGCGGTGACGGGCCTTGACGTTTGTAGTCAATTAATTCTCCTAGTGAGCCGCCGAGGTTAGCTGTCGGGTTCGGGCGGGAGAGGCCCGGCCCGCGTCGCGCGGGCTTCACCCCGAGGCCGCCACCGAGTGGCTGCGGCCGGAGAAGTGGTTCCCCCGGGCCTGCCGAGAATGATCGCTGGGAGGGGAGGGCTCGCACCGGCAGGCTTGGGCTCTGCGGGCCTCTCCACGGTCGGATTGCCGAACGCGGACTCCAAGGTAGTGGAGTTCCCGCGTCAATGGGCACTTCTCCCCGCCCTTGAGGCTGTGGAATCCCCCACGCGAGGAGAGCGCATGCGAGTACTTCGCCTGCGGTATCAGCGCTTCAGGAACAGGTGGCGGGTCAGGGAGCCCTGCAGCAGTGCCGAGGCCGACTCATCATCCTGACGAGCAACCCGAATGCCTCCGACTGTGGATGTCAGCCGCACCGGAGTGCCGGCGTGCAGATCGGCATCCTCGAACCGGGCGATCAGCTCCGCATCGGCCTGGACCGGCTCGCCCACACGCGTGATGACAGCGTCGGAGCGACCGTCACGAACCAGCCGCTCGGCGCTGATCTCGGCCGCCGCAGGCGAAGGAAGCGTGGGAACCCGCTCCGGAATCGGATTGCCGAAGGGGTCGGTCGAGATGTCATCGAGTATCGCCGCCAGCCGGTCCTCGACCTGCTCGCTCATTACGTGCTCCCACCGGCAAGCCTCGTCATGCACGAGCCTGCGGTCTACTCCGACCACATCCAGCAATAGCCTTTCAGCAAGGCGGTGTTTGCGAATAACCTCGGTGGCACGTCGTCGGCCCTCGTCTGTCAGTTGCAGGGAGCGGTCATCAGCGACCCAGATAAGCCCGCTACGCTCCATGCGGGCAACCGTCTGCGACACGGTTGGGCCGGAGTGCCCCAACCGCTCCACAATCCGCGCGCGCAGCGGAAGTACGCCATCTTCCTCAAGCTCGTACACGGACTTCAGGTACATCTCGGTGGTGTCGATCAGCTCACTCATCTGGTGTCTCCTCCGATGGTCGCTACCCAATGCCGCATGCCCCGGCAGCAGCCCGGCTGTGGGACGTGCACGCGTGTCCAAACAGGATATCGACGTCTCGCTGAGCCACCACCCACCGGGCGCCGCCCTAGGCGCGCGGGCACTGCGGACGACGCCGGGCGAGCCGTTTCACTCGCGCGAGTCCGGCGCGCCGTCGGCAGCCGTCTGCTCGCCCTCTCCTCCCCCGGCCAGGCCGGCGCGCTCGCGCGGGCCGACCGTGGTCAGGAAGGGGCGGGTGGAGGAGTAGGCGAAGTCGATGTGCCAGTGGCGCCGCGCCCAGACGCCGGCGGCCACGGATACGAGGATCGCGGCCACGCCACCGGCCAGAATCGAGATGCGCGGCCCCCACTGGTCCGACACCCACCCCATGATCGGAGCCCCAATCGGCGTGGTGCCGAGAAAGAACATCATGTAAATGCTCATCACCCGCCCCCGCATCGCGGGCTCCGTATTCAGCTGGACGGTCTGGTTGGCGCTGGTGAGCACCGTAAGCACGCACAGCCCCACCGGGATCGTGGAGGCCGCGAATAGCTCATAGCTGGGCGCGAGTGCCATCAGGATCGTGAAGACCCCCAGGAAGAAGGAGGCCACCACCAGGGTGCGCACCCGCGGCGACTTCCGGCGTGCCGCCCACAGCGCTCCCGCCAGGGAGCCGACCGCGAAGATTGAGGAGACGGTGCCGTAGGCATCGGACTCCATGTCAAAGGTGGAGCGCACCATGGCGGCCATGGTCACCTGGAAGTTGAGGGTGAACATGGAGACGATCGAAATTACCGTGATAATGACGATGATGTCCGTGCGGTGGCGGATATAGGCCAGTCCGGCCCGCAGCTGGCCCTTGGCGCGCTTGGCACGCGGTACGTCGTACAACTCGGACAGGCGCATGGTGGCCAGCGCCAGCGCCGGGAACAGGAAGGTCAGGGCGTTTACGAGGAACACCCAGCCCGGCCCGATCCAGGCGATCACCAGTCCGCTGGCCGCGGGGCCCAGTAACCGGGCGGCGTTGAAGGAGGCGGAATTCAGCCCGACGGCGTTGGCCAGGTTCTCCGCGGGCACCATACGGGCTACGAAGATCTGGCGCGCCGGCGCGTCATAGGCGGATCCGAGTCCGGTCGCGAAGGCAGCCAGGTACACGTGCCACAGCGCCGCGTGGCCGGCTAGGACGTCTACCGCCAGTGCCAGGGACACCGCCCCCATGGCGGACTGGGTCACCATCAGGAACTTGCGCTGGTCCACCCGGTCCGCAATCAACCCGGCATGGGCGCTGAACAACATGGCCGGCAGGAACTGGAGCGCCGTCGTAATGCCCGTGGCGGAGGCTGAGTCATCAGTCAGGATCCGCAGCACCAGCCAGTCCTGGGCCACCCGCTGCATCCACGTGCCGGTGTTGGCGACCAGCGCGGCGAAGAACCAGATCCGATAGTTGTGGAACTTAAGCGACTCAAAGGTGTTGCTCACGGTGGGGAGTTCACTCCGGTGGAATGTGTGACGACGGGCGCACCCGCTGGGATGCGCGCATTTTTGGAAGCGGTCAATTGTACGTCTGTACACCCCGCACAGACAGGGGGCGACGACGTGACCGTAGCCGCGTCGTCGCCCCTCCGCCCCATGCACGCCGGGCGCTCGTCCGGCGCCCGGCTACGGCGGTCAGCCCAAGCCCAGGATCGCCTTGATGGGCTCGAGCGTGAAGTAGATGACGAACAGCACCGAGGCAACCCACATCAGCGGGTGGATGTCCTTGACCCGGCCGCGGGCCAGCTGGACTACCAGGTAGGAGACGAAGCCCGCACCAATGCCGTTGGTGATGGAGTAGGAGAACGGCATCATGATGATGGTGATGAAGGCCGGCAGGGCGATCTCCGGGGTCTTCCAGTCGATATCCGTCACCTGGGTCATCATCAGGAAGCCGACGACCACCAGCGCCGGGGTGGCCGCCTCGTAAGGCACCATGGAGACGACCGGGGCGATGAACATGCTGGCCAGGAACAGCACCCCGGTGACGATGGAGGCCAGACCGGTGCGAGCGCCCTCACCGACGCCCGCGGCCGACTCGATGTAGGAGGTGTTGGACGAGACGCCGCCGGCGCCGCCCGCGATCGCGCCCAGGGAGTCAACGACGAGGATCTCGCGGGTGTGCGGCGGGTTGCCGTTCTCATCCAGCAGGTCACCCTCGGCGCCGATGGCAACCATGGTGCCCATGGTGTCGAAGAAGTCGGCGAGCATGAGGGAGAAGACCAGCAGCACCACGGAGACGACGCCGACCTTCTCCACGCTGCCGAGCAGGCTGAACTGGCCGAGCGTGGCCAGGCTCGGCAACTCGACGGGGGCGCCCTCCAGGGCGGGGATGGACAGCGACCAGCCGGTCGGGTTGGTCTCCGCGTCGAATGCCCCCAGGTGCGCAAAGGCCTCGATAAGGGCTGCCAGGATGGTGGAGGCGACGATGCCGATGAGGATGGAGCCGCGCACCTTGCGCACGTGCAGCACCAGGATCAGGAACAGTCCGAACAGGAACACCAGCACCGGCCAGCCCTGCAGGGAGCCGCCCAGGCCGAGCTCCAGCGGGGTGCCGCCGGCGCGGACGACCTTGGCGTCCACCAGGCCGATCAGGGCGATGAACAGGCCGATGCCCACCGAGATGGCGGTCTTGATGTCCGCCGGGACGGCCTTGAACACCGCCTCGCGGAAGCCGGTGAGCACCAGCAGCAGGATGATGACTCCCTCAATCACCACCAGGCCCATGGCGTCGGCGTAGGTCATGCCGTTCATGCCGACCAGGGTGTAGGCGATCATCGCGTTGATACCCAGGCCGGCGGCCAGCGCCATGGGGTAGTTGGCCAGCAGGCCCATGAGGATCGTGATGACGCCCGCGACGAAGGCGGTGCCGGCGGCAATCTGCTCGGGCGTGCCCAGCGGGGCGATCCCCTCGTGCGGTGTGGACAGCACCAGCGGGTTCAGCACCAGGATGTAGGCCATCGTGAAGAACGTGACGATGCCGCCACGCACTTCACGCGCCACCGTGGAGCCGCGCTCGGTTATGTGGAAGAAGCGGTCGATCGCGTTGCGGGATTCCGCCGCCCCGGCCGCTGCTGACGTTGTGGGAGCTGGGGTATGTGTGGTCACGTGGCGTGATTGTCCCAGACGCAGCCGCAACCTGGAAACTCCGGTCGCCTCTTGGGACACCGGACAGGGCCGCCCCGCAGGCCGGACCAGCCTCCGACGGGCGCCGGAGGGCTCAAGAACGCTTCGGCAGCGAGGCCTCAAGCGCAGCCAGGGCGTCGGCTGCGGCGTGTGGCTGGGCGGCGGCGTCGTGGTGGGAGTGCTGTTCGCGGGCCAGGTCGGCGACGGCGTCGCGAGCTGAAGCGGCGCGCTGCGAGGCCGCTGTGGCCTCCGGCTCCTGCCCCGGCTCCTCCGGCGACTGGGCCGGGGACGGGTCCGGGGCCGTCGACTCCGCCGCGGAGTCCCGCGCGGCAACCGACTCACGGGAGTCGCGTGCGGCCTTCGCGGTGGGCCGGGAGGAGGTGGCCTCCGGGGCCTCGGTCTGATCGGCTGCGGGCTGGTCCTGCGGTGCCGCCTCCTGGTCGCTGAGTTCGGCGCGGCTGCGCCCGCCGCGCAGGTCCGTGCCGTTGGTGCCCAGCGGCTCCATGGCGGCGTCGTCCAGGCGCGAGGGCGCGACGGGCCATTCCGGGCCCTGATCGGGCAGGTCGGTTTCCGAGTGGGCGCCGCAGCCGTGGTCCAGGGAGACGACGCGGCCGTCATCGGCGGCCCACTCGTTGGCGCACACGCCGAAGGTATTGCGCAGGCGCCCGGCCATCGGCAGCAGGAAGCCGCAGGTGGCACAGGTGGCGTGGGCCTTGCGCACGCCGTCGGCGTCGGGGCCGTGGTCGCCGTCGTACCAGCGCTGGGCGGCGCGGCGGTAGCCCTCGGCGGACAGCACGCGGGCGCGCCCCAGGTCGAGCTCGTCCAGGGCGACGGCGTCCCCCTCGTCACCGGTGGCCTCCCAGCCGGGCTCGAGCCGCTCATCGGTCTCGCGCCGGGGCAGCCGGTCGGAGCGGGAGGCATCCCCGGGCTGCAGCCGGTCCGCCCACGGCACCCAGGCGGGGGCGAGCAGGGCGTCCTCTCCGGGCAGCAGCTCCAGTTCACAGATGGTGGCGGTGCGTCCGCGGGGCGGGCGGGTCATGGTTACGGCCCAGCGCCAACCGCGGTAGCCGGCGAGGTTGCATTCGAACAGGTGGGTGATCAGCCGCTTGTCCAGCTGACGAGAGGCGGCGTACTGGCCGACGCTGACCGGTTCGGTGATCTCACCCAGTGCGGCCCGGGCGGCCTCGATCGCTGCCTTGGAGGTCAGGACCTTGTCCTTGGCGGCGGCTGCACGCTGCGCCGCCGTCGGCAGGGCGCCCGGGCGGGCGCTTGCCGCGGCCGCATCCGCAGGCGCTGTTGCTCCGCTCGCCGGGCTCTTCGACGTCTGAGTCGCTGCGTCAATCACGGTTCCAGTGTAAGCGGCAGGTCCAGCCCCGGCTGCCTCCGCCGGGTCCCGGCGCGGCAGACGCCGCGGAGGCAGGCTCTTCAGAGGATTTCGAGCGTGACGATCCGGTGGACAGCGACGGTCAGCTCGGTCTCCCGTACCAGGTCGGCCAGGCGCACCCGGCCGGGTTCTACGGCGAGCACCCGCACGGTGCGCTCCTGCTGGGTGCCGTCGGGACCGGCCAGGCGCAGCCGCACCCGCGCCCGCGAGGCCCGCGCCTGACGCAGCAGTGCCAACGCATGCACCGGGTCGGTGGCAGCCGCCGCGCCGCCATCCGAGGTGCGGCGCGCCTCCTCCCCCGCGCGCAGGCGGCCGACCAGGGCGGCCAGCTCACGGCGTCCGGGACGGCGGCGGCTGACTGCGTGCTCATTTCCCGGGCGCGCCGACGCCGGGGCGGGAGCCCGGCGGCCAACACCGGGGCTCTCGGAGACCAACAGCCGACCCTGCCCATCCTCCAGCACCGGGGCCAGCCCGGTGGCACGCAGCTCGCGCAGCACCACCCCGGCGGGCGCCGCGGACACAATGACACCGGGCGCCACCTCGTCCAATCCGAGGTGCTTGAGCGCGGCGTCGGCGACGATCCCCGCGGCCACGGCAGCATCAGCCACGCGCAGGACACTGGCGACCTCGCGCACGCGCACCGCGCCGTGACGGCGGGCGGCATCATCGATCAGGACCCGCAACGCGCTGGGCAGCGGGCTGGGGCTGAACCGGGACAACCTCTGGACCAGCTCTTCGGCAGACCAGCCGGCATCCAGGGCGCGACGCACTGACTCGGGGGTGAAGCGGACCGTCAGCGCACCGCCGCGCGACTCCACCACGCTGCTTCGTTCCAGGGCCTGGGCGAGGGCGCGGCTGGGACGGCCGGGGACGATCGCGGTCAGGTCAGACTGCACCAGGAGGATGCCAACGTCGGCGGGCAGGTCCGCAGCCAAAGCGTGCTCGAGTGCCGCCAGCACCTGCCCATTGGTCTCCGCCGGCGGGGCCGTCTCATCGGTGGGGGCCGCGTCAGCGGCGTCGGTGTCCCCCACCGCGGGAACCTGCGACGAGGAGGCGAGGACCCCTCCGGCGCGGCTGAGCGCTCCGCCGCCGGTCAGGCCGAGCAATTCCGCCTCGGCAAGCACGGCCGTAACGGCCCCGTCGGGGATTTGGCGGCGGGGACGGGCGAAGGTGAGCGCATCGCGCACCCACGGCGCGTCCACGGCGGTTCCCTCGGGCAGTGATGCGAGCAGCGTGAGGATGCGGCGCCGGAGCCTGCCCGCCCAGGCGGCCTCCACGTCGGTGCCCAGAACCGGCCTTAGGACGCCGTCGTCGGAGCGAGTACCGACCAGCCAGGGAGTGCGCGCCGAGGCGGCCCAGCCGACCGCGAGCGCGGCCCACTGCTCGGGCAGCTCTGCCTCCAGCCAGGCGGATGCCGTGCTTGCGGGTACCCAGGCGGCGCCGGCCTCGTCCAGGCCGAGCAAGTCCGCTGCTGCGGCGAGCTCGATGATGGTGGCGGCCGCGGTGCGCTCCAGCCCTAGGGCGGCGGCGGTGCGGTCGAGCGCACGCACGCCCACGCCCCCGGTGCGCAGTATCTGGCCGCCTTCGCGCCCCCACTCGGTCAGCAGCTCGCGGGTCAGGCGAACCACCTCCTCCGCGTGACTGGTGGCCTCGGCAGCGATGGCCTCCGGGGCCAGCACGTCCAAATCGTCACTGCCCGGGGCCACCAGCGGCGTGCGGACCAGGCGCCCCCCGCGCAGGGCTAGGCCGACTTCACGCGGCAGGATGAAGCGCGTGCGCCCGGCCGAGTCGGAACTGCGTTCCAACCAGCCGCGCGCGACCAGCTCGGAGGCGCCGTCGGAACGGTGCCCGGCGCCGAGGGTGCCGACCGGCGGGCCCCAGGCCAGCGCCTTGAGCACGGCAATGCTCGGATCGTCCTGCGCCTGCTGCTCCAAGTCGGTCAGCGGGGGCGGAAGCTGATCGTCGGCGAGCGGGCCGCCGGCCCACGGCCCGAGCCCGAACGGGTACGGGCCGAATGCGTCCACGAGCCCAGGCACGGGGCCAGCCTGTATGACCAGGGCCAGTCGGGTCAGCACGGCCAGGCGGGCGGCGACGTCATTGGCGCTGAGCCACAGGGCGTGACCCAGGAGCACGGGATCGGTTGAGCTCAGGGCTACTGCCGCCTCGGCAACAGCCACGGTGACGGAGTCCAGGTCACGCAGAGCAGTCTCGACGCTGGGGCGGGCGCCGGCACGGGCAGCGAGGGCCGTAAACGATGACGAGGGCGGGGAGACCAGGTCGGGGCGGGCGGCAAGGAGGGCGGCGACGTCGCGGTCAGGCAGGGCCGTCAAGTGGGCGGCCAGCTGCTCGGCCGTGGTGCCGGGTACGGGCTCGGGCCTCCCGGCGCCCGGATGCTGCGTGCTCATCCGCTTTAATCTACCGCGGGCAGACCGCCGAATCGCTCGGGATCATGCTGTTCTTAGACAGTTTCGCCCGGAGCGGGCCGCAGGCGTCGCTCCGCTGCCGGTGAAGGCGTCTGCTGCGTCACGGCGCCGGACGCCGCGCCCTTGCGATACTCCCGGCCATGCCAGACTCCCGCCGCTCCCCCGCCCTGCCCGACGGCCCCCTGATCGTCCAGAGCGACAAGACCGTCCTGCTGGAGGTCGCCCACCCCGACGCCGCCGACGCCCGCCGCGCCATCGCGCCCTTCGCCGAGCTCGAGCGCGCCCCCGAGCACATTCACACCTACCGGATTACGCCGCTGGCCCTGTGGAATGCGCGCGCTGCTGGCCTGGACGCGGAGACGGTGGTCCACGTCCTCATCACCTACTCCCGGTTCCCGGTGCCGCATTCGCTGCTGACGGAGATCGCCGAGACCATGGGGCGCTACGGTCGGCTGCAGCTGGTGACCGACCCGGCACACGGGCTGGTGCTGCACGCCACGGACGCCCCCGTCCTGGCGGAGGTCATGCGCTCCAAGCGCACCAAGGGCCTGCTGGGGGCGCGGCTGGGCGACGCGGACGTGGTGGTGCACCCCTCCGAGCGCGGGCACCTCAAGCAGGAGCTGATCAAGCTGGGATGGCCCGCGGAGGACCTGGCCGGTTACGTCGATGGCGAGGCGCACCCGATCACGCTCAAGGACTCGGCGGCGGATGTGGCCGCGGGAGTCGAGGGCGCCTTCGCCCTGCGCCCCTACCAGGCCCAGGCGGTGGACGCCTTCTGGGCGGGAGGCTCCGGCGTCGTAGTGCTGCCGTGCGGGGCCGGCAAGACCCTGGTGGGGGCGGCCGCTATGGCCCGCTCCTCCACCACCACGCTGATCCTGGTGACCAACGCCGTCTCGGCGCGCCAGTGGAAGCAGGAGCTGCTGCGCTTCACCTCCCTGACCGAGGATGAGATCGGCGAGTACTCCGGCTCGCGCAAGGAGATCCGCCCGGTCACGATCGCCACCTACCAGGTGCTGACCACTAAGCGGAAGGGTGTCTACCCGCACCTGGACCTGCTGGACGCTCGCGACTGGGGGCTGATCGTCTACGACGAGGTGCACCTGCTGCCCGCCCCGATCTTCCGCATGACGGCGGACCTGCAGGCGCGCCGCCGGCTGGGGCTCACGGCCACGCTGGTGCGGGAGGACGGGCGCGAGGATGAGGTGTTCTCGCTGATCGGCCCGAAGCGCTATGACGCTCCCTGGAAGGACCTGGAGCACCAGGGCTGGATCGCCCCGGCCGTGTGCACGGAGGTGCGACTCACCCTGGACGCCGGGGAGCGAATGACCTACGCCACCGCCGAGGCCGACGAGCGCTATCGACTGGCCGCATCCACGCCGGCGAAGCTGCGGATTGTCGAGGGCCTGCTGGCCCGGCACGCCGGGGAGTCGGCGCTGGTGATCGGCCAGTACGTGGACCAGTTGGAGGAGCTGGCCGAGCACCTGGGGGCGCCGCTGATTACCGGGTCGACCACGGTGCGCGAGCGCCAGCGCCTTTACGACGCCTTCCGCTCCGGGGAGGTGAGCACGCTAGTGGTCTCCAAGGTCGCCAACTTCTCCATCGACCTGCCCGGCGCCTCGGTGGCGGTGCAGGTGTCGGGCTCCTTCGGGTCGCGGCAGGAGGAGGCGCAGCGGCTGGGACGGATCGTGCGCCCCAAGGAAGATGGGCGGCAGGCGCACTTCTACACGGTGGTTGCCCGGGACACGGTGGACCAGGAATTCGCCGCGCACCGGCAGCGCTTCCTGGCCGAGCAGGGTTATGCCTACGAGGTCGTAGACGCCGAGGACCTGGAAGGGCTGCGTGACCTCAGGTAACCGTTACGGGGCTCCTCTGGTTTGTGGGTGTGGTGGGTGCTGGTTTGCCCGACGGTGTGAGGGCGTGTGCGGAACGGTCGGCTACGCCTCTTGGCAAACCGGTGACCGCCTCCTGCTGCCTGCCAGGAAGCGTGCCTGTTGTCCCGGACCCCAATTTGGACTCGGTTCAGGGGCACGCTGCGCTAAAAGTGTCCATCTCTCGCCACTTTGAAGAATCGGACGCGGGGAGCGCTACGAGCATGTGGCGCCAGAATGCGGAAAACTCCGCTACGAGCGGGCGGCTGCCGGGACGTGTCGGGGGAAAGTGGCGAGAGATGGTCACTTTTGGGACCCTTGACGCGCGGGCGCGGGGCAGGTTGGCGCTGCGCGGCCTTCCGCAGGGGGCATCGTGGCACCCGCAGCCGATGGCAGGCCACCTGAAGGGCCGAGTGCATCTCAGTCAGGCTGCGTCGGCGCGTGGAGGAGCGTCCATAGCCAGGCGGCTGCCCAACCCCGAGCTCGTCCAGCAACTCTCACCCACATCTCACTAGGAGAAGAACATGACTACCCACCCGAATACAGTCGGCAGCACCATCGTGGCCGCCCAATACAAGCGCTTCGGCTCGGCCGAGGTACTGAGCGTCATCGACGGTCCTGCCCCCTCGGCGGGACCAGGCGAGCTCGTGATCAAGGTTGCCGCCATTAGCGTAAACCGGATCGACACCAGCGCCCGAGCCGGGCAGAGCAAGTTCATGACCGGTCGCCACCTGCCCCAGCCCACCGGGCTGGATTTCAGCGGCGAGGTGACCGAGGTTGGCCAGCAGGTCGCCGGCTTCTCCCCCGGGCAGCGGGTGTGGGGATTCCTAGGCACTGACCAACTAGGTAAGCACGGAACCGCCGCCACCCAGATCGCCGTAACCGCTGAGCTGGCAGCTCCGGCTCCGGTCTCTCTCGAGCTTGCCGACCTGGCTGCGCTCCCCCTGGTGTCCGTGACGGCGTGGCAGGCACTGGATGAGTTGAAAGTCAGGGAGGGCTCCCGTCTGCTGGTAGTGGGTGGCGCTGGTGGCGTGGGCAGTGCCGCGGTCCAGGTGGCCCGCGCACGCGGAGCGGTCGTGGACACCATCAGCTCGGCGCACCACGAGGCGCTGCTTCAGCGGCTCGGCACCGAGTCTCGGTTCGACCCCGACCCGGTCCAGTGGTCTGGGCTTACCGGCCACTACGACGCGGTCCTCGACACAACCGGCCAGAGCCTGTGGGCCCTGCGCCGTACGCTCGCACGCACGGGCCGGATGGTCACAACCTCACCCGCCGGCATCGCCGCGAGCGTCATCAGCAAGATCCTTCCCGGGCCGAGCATCGTGTTCCTGTCAGTCAAGCCCAGCCGGACGGCGCTGGACCAGGTAGCCGCGCTGGTCGATGCTGGCCTGCTGAACCCGGTGATCCGGGCCCGCTTCCCCCTGGGCGAGATCGCCCAGGCACACGCCCTGGTCGAGACCGGGCACGGAGAAGGCAAGGTCCTCGTCGACATCAGCTGACCGGCCAGCATCCGAGTACGCGCGTCACGGACTCGGCACGAGAACGACGAGAAGGCCGCGCCGTGAGCGTCAACCTGTCTTGCCGCAAACGACCCGGTCCCGGAAACTGCTAGCCAACATCAGCTCAGGCGTCAACATCGGCTCGAACATCCGAAGAGGCGCTGCGCAGGCGATGCGCGCGGACCTGACGCGCCAGCACGCGGGCGAGCGCCCGCCCAAACGCCTGCACCACAGGCTCGGCCCGCTCCGCGTCGGCGCGCACGCGCCGGCCGGCGGCCAGCGCCTCGGCAGGAAGATCAGCGTCGGAAAGGCGGCTCAGCTCCTCCACGTCGGCAACCGCGCCCAGCTTCCACGCGGTTGTGCGCGACTCCACGCGCTCCATTCGCTCGGGCGTGGATTCCGGGTGGTGCTGGAGCGCCAGCAGACGGCCGGCACGCCAGGCCTGCACCGGCGCGCCCGCGGAGGACGCCAGCAGCGTGGCCGTCTCGGGCAGGCTCACGACGCCGTCGTCGTGGGAGACGAGCACCGGCAGCCGGGTGCCGTCGTGGGTGGGGATGCCAGCGCGCACGGCGGCGCGCACGGATTCGTCGACGATCTCCGAGAACAGCGGGTCGGTGAGGGCGGCCGCGGTCAGCTCCAGCTCCACGACGCCGCGCTCGGTGCCATGCGGCGACGGAGCGGCGGTAGCACCGCCGATGGCCTCGGCGGCGATCTGGGCGCCCAGGCAGATAGCGACAGCTGGCACCCGTGTCTCTACGACGCCGTGCAACAGGTCGCGCAGCGGGGCGATCCAGGGGTGGTCGGCCTCGGCGTGGGCGCTCATGGGGCCGCCGAGCACCACCAGGCCGTCGCCCAACTCGTCCAGGTCCGGCAGCGGATCCCCGGCCTCGGGACGCACCATGCGCACAGTGAGGCCCTCCGCGGTCAGCCACTCGCGCAGGCGGCCGATGGGCGCCTGCGGCTCGGGTTCAATCACTGTAACGGTCATGCCGGTGGCGGAGGGAAGAACCCTCGCCGCGGTTGGAACGGCAGCTTTGGTCATGGGGACTATTGAAGCCGCGAGCGCAGCCTGCGCAAACCTGAGGCCTTACGTGCCTGCCGCTGGCCGCGCAGTCTCCTCCCGCCCAGAGGCGGTTGAGCTGCGCCCCGGGTCACCTGAACTGACGTGCCGGGGGCGAAACCGCTTGCCGTCATCCTCCTCGCCGGGGACGATGTTCCCGATGCGATCAAATGTAAGCCCGTTCACGGGCGCCACCGCTTCCGGCGGCTTTCGCGGGGCCCGCGGAGCTGCGCCGCGCTCAAGTGTGCCCGCTGCGCGCCGCACCATCCGAATCGTGCTAGGCGCCGCGCTGCTCGGCGGCATAGCCGCGACCGCAGCCGTCCCAACGGCGACCGCCGCACCGCAGGCCGGGCCCCACGCCTTCGCCGCTGCCTCCATCGGCCGCGCCGCTAGCACCGTCCGGGCCGAGGTCTCGACCCGCATCGCGGGCCATGTCACGGACGACGCCGGCATCCTCGACGACGACGCGGCGCAGCAGGCGGTCGACCAGTTGGCCGGGGACGGCATTGGCCTGTGGATCGTCACCATGAGCGATGAGTCCCAGACCGCCGAGCAGTACGCCGCCAAGGCCTGGGATGCCTCCGGGTTCGGCACCACCGACCTGCTGCTGGTGATCAATCTGCCCGCTGATGGCGCCAACAGCTTCGCCTTCGGCGGCTCGGCCGACGACTCGGTGTGGAGTGACTCCAAGCTCGAGTCCGTACGTGGCGACATCCGGCAGGCCCTGTCGAGCGGGGACTACGACGGCGCCGTGACTGCCATCGCCGATGCCGCCGGCTCCGGCTCGGGAGGTTCGGGCGCCGCGCTGGGGGCAGGCCTGGCCATCGCCGGGGCCGGCGCCGTGGGCGCCGTCGCCTACAGCCGCAGCCGCAAGCGGAAGAAGGGCGTCGGCAACGCCGTCCAGCCCGCCGAGCCCCTGGAACAGCTGCGCACCCGCGCCGGCTCCACCCTGGTGAGCACCGACGACGCCGTGCGCTCGGCCGCCGAGGAGCTGTCCTACGCGCAGGCCCAGTTCGGCCTGTCCGCCACCGACGCCTTCACCGCCGCCCTGGCCACCGCCCAGGAGCAGGTGGCACGGGCCTTCGAGCTGCGCGGCCAGCTGGACGACGCCCCCGGGGACGAGGCCCGCCAGCGGCAGCTGTGCCAGGAGATCCTGTCCCGCTGCGACGAGGCCACTGCCGCCATCCAGGCGCAGGAGGCGGCTTTCAAGGAGCGGCGCGGCATTGAGGAGAACCTGCCCCGCTCCATTGCGGAGACCGCCCAGCGGGCCGACGAGGCGGAGCAGGCCATCACCGCGGCCGACACGCTGCTGGTCACCCTGCACGCCAGTTACCCGGACAGTGCGCTCAGCTCCGTCTCCGAGGCGCCCGCGCGCGCCCGCAAGCTGGTTGATGCGGGCCGAACCGCGCTGGACCAGGCCCGCGCCAGCGTGGACTCCGGCAACCAGTCCACCGCCGTCGAGCAGGTGCGCATCGCCCAGGCCTCGATCGCCCAGGCGGGCGATCTGGCCGGGCAGGTGAGCGGTGTGCGCGAGCGGCTGGAGCGGGCCGACGACGACCTGGAGGCGGCTATCGCCTCCATCTCCGCCGACCTGGTGGATGCTCGGCGGCTGGCGGGACAGGTGCCCGCGGCATCGCTGCAGCCGCTGGTGGCCGACGCCGAGGCGGCGGTAGCGCAGGGCCGTGCTGCCGCAAATCCCGACGGCGACCCGCTGGCTGCCCTGGACCACCTGGAACGCGCGGAGTCGGCACTTGACGCCGCCCTGGCACCGGCACGGGCGAAGGAGGAGAACGACTCGCGTGCCCGCGCCTCGCTGGTGTCGCGCCTGGGTCGACTCAACTCACAGATCTCCGCCGTGACCTCCTACATCACCAGCTACCGCGGCGCCGTCGGCTCTCCCGCGCGCACCGCCCTGGCAGAGGCCTCCCGGCACGCCGCCGCAGCCACCTCCATGCAGAACACCGACCCGGCGGCGGCGCTGGCCGAGGTCGCCTCCGGGGAGTCGCTGGTGGCGCAGGCGCAGGCCCTGGCAGAGGCGGACGTGCGCCGGTCCGGCTCCTGGGGCCCCGGCTCCGGTGGCTCATCCAGTCAGGGCGGCATCGACCTGGGGTCGCTGGTGCTCGGTGGCATCCTGCTGGGCGGCGGCCGCAACTATGGCGGCTGGGGCACGGGCCCGCGCCCGCCGCATCCGCCGCGCGGCGGCGGATTCAGTGGTGGATTCAGTGGTGGATTCAGTGGCCCGCGAGGAGGCTCTCCTGGCGGCCGCCGCGGAGGCGGCTTCGGCGGCGGAGGGGGTTCCTTCGGGGGCGGCCGTGGCGGCGGCTTCGGCGGTGGCGGCGGCCGCTTCTGAGCCGACCGCCCTACCCGCAAGCCGAACCGCCACGTTGAGCGCCATGGGCCGGGCCCTGACCGGATCGGTGATCCTCACGGTGAAACCCGTCATTGTGCAGGAACGCGGCGTCGTTTCCTGGAAGTATGACTCCGGTACTGTGCGGCCGACCCCAGCTCTTGAGCAGTCGCGGCCGCGCGGAGCGCGCTCATAGTCAGCACATACAGTCCGTGCGGATAATCGCACACCGACGCCTCGCCCACCGGGCGAGCATGACGAAGGGAAACACATGGCTGAGAAGCAGTCGATCCTGGGCCGCATCGCCCAGCTCACCCGCGCCAACATCAACGCCCTCATCGACCGCGCCGAGGATCCGGAGAAGATGCTCGACCAGCTGGTGCGCGACTACAAGGCGTCCATCGCCGAGGCGCGTGACGCCGTCGCCCAGACGATCGGCAACCTGCGGCTGGCGGAGAAGGACCACGACGCGGACCTGGCCGAGGCCAGGGACTGGGGCAACAAGGCGCTGGCCGCCTCCCGTAAGGCCGACGAGCTGCGCGCGGGCGGGGACGCCGCCGGGGCCGACAAGTGGGACTCGCTGGCGAAGATCGCGCTGACCAAGCAGATCACCGCCGAGAACGAGGCCAAGCAGGCCGAGCCGATGATCGCCTCCCAGCAGCAGGTCGTCGATCAGCTCAAGACCGGCCTGCAGCAGATGGAGGCCAAGCTCAGTGAGCTCCAGTCCAAGCGCGACCAGCTGGTCGCCCGGCAGAAGAACGCCGAGGCGCAGGTGAAGGTCCAGGGCGCGATCCGCTCGATCAACGTCATGGATCCCACCAGCGAGCTCGCCCGCTACGAGGACCAGGTGCGTCGCGTCGAGGCTCAGGCCGCCGGGCAGATGGAGATTGCCGGAGCCTCCCTGGAGGCCCAGTTCGCCGAGCTGGAGTCCGCCGACCAGCAGCTGGAGGCCGAGGCCCGGCTGGCTGCGCTGAAGGCCGGCAACAACACCGCGCTGCCCGGCGCTCCCGCCGCTGCGCAGATCACCGATGGGGATGTCGACGCCGCTTTCGAGGCGCTCAAGGCCGAAGGCGCTAAGGGCGGCGAGGGCGCGCAGGACGCCGAGACCGACGACGGTGCCTCCTCCTACTGAGCCCGTGCCGGGCAGGCCGTGCGGCGGCCTCATACCGGCTCGCGCGTCGGCCATCCAGTCCACAACTGACGCTGAGTCGGCATCATCACGCTGGCAGCGCAATCGGCCTGGTCACAGGCCCTGCACCCGTGACTTACGGGAGGTCTTGACCTAACTTGAAGCCATGGGAGCCATGGCCAATCTGCGCATCGACACTGCCCGTGGCATCAACCTAGCCGCCACGATGCGCCTGCCCGATGGCGCCGCCCCATTCGACCCTGACGCATTCGATGACGCCGCCATACGCAGCGGTCAGGCAGTCGAGCCGCGCGAAGAAGGCGTTGTCATCCTCGCCCACGACTTCCTCACCGACCAGCACGGCTTGGAGCACCGCCTGGACAAGCTGGCGGAGCAGTACCGGCGCGCGGGCCTGGCCACGCTCCAGTTCGACTTCTCCGGGCTGGGCGAGTCCGACGATGACGTGATCACCCTCGCCGGCGAGATCGAGGACCTACAAGCGGTATCCGCCTGGCTTGCCAACCGCGGTTACGTCCGCCAGGCGATCCACGCCAACGGCTTCGGCGCCACCGCCGCCCTACTCGCCCGCCCCGCACAGGTGCGCACCGCAGTAGTCGCCGGGGCCGTAGTCGGCCCGCAGTCGATCCTGTGGGAGAACGTCTTCTCCCCCGAGCAGCTCGACGAACTGGACCGGCACGGGCTTACGCGCCTACCCGACGACAACCCGAACTCACGCGAGTGGGACGTAGTGAGCAAGGAGACTCTCGCCGATGTCTCGCTCCAGTCGCCCGATAAGACCATGGCCGACCTGCCCTGGCCCATCCTTATGCTGCACGGTGCTCTGAGCGAGGAGATGCCCGACACCGCCGAGGCAGCTGCCGCCGCATTCCCGCTGCTGCCCGAAGGCAGCCGCCTGCACCAGGTGCAAGCAGAGGGAGACGACGCCGCAAACGAGATCGCCCGCCTGAGTACCGAGTGGGTGACCCGCCGCCTGCGGTGAGCCACGCCGCGCACCTGCGCACCCTCCCGCCCCGCCGAGGTCGGTAGACGTTACGCACCGAGGTCGGTTGCAATCGCCGAGCGCACGGACGCCGCCTGGTTTTTCCGCCAGGGCGCCCCCGAGGCGGAAAAACTTCTGTTGGCCAGCTCACACCGCTCGCTTCGATACTCATGCGCACGGAGGACCAAACGCATGAGCACAGCACTGACCGACCTGATCACCGATGATCACGTGATCATCCACCAGCACGTGACGACCTGGCAACAGGCGATTGCCGCCGTCGCCCAGCCGCTTCTCGCGGACGGCTCCATCACCGCGGCATATGTCGACTCAATGATCGACGCCGTCGACCGGTTCGGCCCGTACATCGTGCTCTCGCCACATCTGGTCCTCGCCCACGCGCGGCCCGAGACGGGAGTGGTGCGCCAGGCGATGAGCGTCATGACCCTGGCGGACCCCGTCAGTTTCAACCATCCGGAGAACGACCCCGTCGACATTGTCTTCTGCCTGGCGGCCGTCGATGACGACTCCCACCTCAAAGCACTCCGGGAATTCGTCGCCATTGCAGGCAATCGGCCTCTGCAGGAACGACTGGTAGCAGCCGGCACCGTCGCAGAGTTCCAGCGAATCCTCCGTGGCGGCCGCTGACCCCGTTCTCGCCGCATCCCATCTCACGCCACAAGGTCAAGACACGAAGGAGTATCCCATGACCAGACCACTCGACATCTACTTCATTTGCGGCGCCGGGCTCGGCAGCAGCCTGGCCTGCCAGATGGAGGCCGAAGAGGTCCTCACCGCCGCGGGCGTCCGCGCCAACCTCGGACACGAGGCCATCTCCGGGATTCCTGGCGTGCGCGCGGACATCATCGTATCCGCGGAGAACTTCAAGCCCACGATCGAGAAGTACGAGCTCGACCCCGGCATCTCGTTCGTGTTCTTGAAGAACATCGTAGACAAGACCGAGATTGCCGCCAAGCTCCTCCCGGTCGTGCAGGAGAAGGCGGCCCAGGCATGAGCGTAATCAACTGGATTATCAACAACGTCCTCACCCAGGCCGGGATCATCATCGGCCTGATCGCCATGCTCGGCCTCATCCTGCAGAAAAAGGGTGTCGGCGCCGTCATCATGGGCACGTTCAAGACCATTCTCGGCTTCTACGTGCTCTCGGCGGGATCCGCCGTGCTGGTCACCACGCTGACCTACTTCGGCGTGATGTTTCAGGCGGCATTCCACACCACCGGAATCGTGCCGAGCATTGAGGCCGTCAACGGCTACGCCACCAACAACATGGGCCTGGGCGGGCAGATAGCGCTCGCCTTCCTGGGCATCTTCATCGTCAACATCCTGCTGGCGCGCTTCACGCCGTGGAAGTACATCTTCCTCACCGGCCAGGCCCTGCTGTGGATGTCCACCATGACCGTCATCTTCGGCTACGCCGCCGGACTGCGCGGCGCCGGCCTCATCCTCGCCGCCAGCGTGGTGGGCGGCTTCTTCTGCGTGGCCATGCCCGCCCTGGCGCAGCCCATCGTGCGCCGCATCACCGGCAACGACGCGATCGCACTGGGGCACTTCTGCACCATCGGTTACCTCGTAGAAGCGGGAGTCGCCTGGCTGGTGCGCAAGCGCAACGTCGAGAAGCAGCCCTCCACGGAGGACATCAAGCTCCCCCGCTCGCTGGAGTTCCTGCAGGACACCTACATGTCCCTCGCCGTGGTGATGACTCCCCTGTTCCTGATCGTCGCGGCAGTGGCCGGCCCCGAACCGGTGGCGGAAGACGTCGGCACCATGAACTACATGATGTACGCCTTCCTGCAGTCCATCCAGTTCGTCGTCGGCGTCTACGTGCTGATGGCCGGTGTGCGGCTGCTGCTGGGCGAGATCGTCCCCGCCTTCCGCGGCATCTCCATGAAGCTGGTGCCCGACTCCAAACCCGCGCTGGACTGCCCGGTGCTGTTCCCCTACGCCCCAAACGCGGTGGTCATCGGCTTCATCACCACCACGATCGGCACCCTGATCGCCATGGTGGCCCTTCCGGCCGTCGGTTTCGCGGTGATCGTGCCCGGCATGCTCACGAACTTCTTCGCGGGCGGCACCGCCGGCATCTTCGGCAACACCGTCGGCGGGCGCCGCGGCGCCATCATCGGCGGTGTGGTTCACGGACTGTTCATCACGCTGCTGCCGGCGCTGTTGGTGACCACCTTCATGAACCTGGGCTTCCCCAACCTGTCCGCGACCGACGTCGACACCATCACCGCCGGACTGCTATTCGCCTACATCGTCCGCCCGATCATGAACGCACTGTGAGGCCTACGAGATGAGACTAATCCGCAGAAACCGCAGCCAGGATGAGCGCCGGTCCGCGCAGCCCGCCGACGGCGTCAAGGCAGGCAAGCCCGCCGCGAGCCCCGCGGCACCCGCCGCCGGCGACCAGGAGGCCCTGCGCGAACGCGCCGCCGCACTGGCCGCACAGCTGGAGGAACAGGCCGATCCCGAGGCGCGGATCAAGCTCCTCAACGAACTCGGCGGCGTCCAGCAGGAACTGGGCGATGCCACCGCCGCCATCGGCAGTTACGAGGCATCCATGGCGATCCGCGAGCAGTTCGGCCCGGCCTACAACGGCCTGCTCACGCTTTACAACGACCAGTTGAAGCAGGCAGCCAAGTCCCGCGACGACGCCGCCATCCAGCAGTGGACCGTGAAGCTCGACGAGCTGACCGCCCTGTCCAAGCGCGTCATGCGCTCGCAGTTCTAAGCAGGCGCCGCGCGCCGCGCACAGGGCGCATCGCCCGCGGTAGCCCGCAGTAATCGTTCACCCGTCAAGTCCCAAAAGGAAACAACCAATGTATATCCCCATCACCCCGATGCTCGCCGAGGCCCAGCGCGTGGGTTACACCGTCGGCGCCTTCAACGCCCACAACTTAGAAATGGTCCCAGCCATGATTCGCGCCGCCCGCGATCTGGGCTCCCCGATCATCATCCAGACCTCGCCCGGCACCGCCCGCTATGTGGGCATGAAGAACCTGGTGGCGGTGTGCCGGGCGATGGCCGAGGACGAGATCGTCGACGTCGCCCTGCACCTGGACCACGCCACCGACCTGACCGATATCCGCAACGCCATCGCGGCCGGGTACTCCTCGGTCATGTTTGACGGCTCCCAGCTGCCCTTCACCGAAAACGTGGCCAAGTCGCGCCGCGTCGTCGCCTTCGCCCACGAGCACGGGGTCTCCGTGGAAGCAGAGATCGGCACCATCGGCGGCACCGAGGAGGGCATCCGCAACCGTGAGGGCAAGTACACCCAGCCGGAGGAGGCCCAGCAGTTCCTAGCCGAGGTCGACTGCGACGCGCTCGCCGTCAGCATCGGCACCAACCACGGCCAGTTCAAGTCGAAGACCCGGATCGACCTGGACCTGCTGGGCCGCATCAACAACGCCGTCGACGTGCCCCTGGTGGTACATGGCGGCACCGGCGTAGACGAGGCGGATTACCCCGAGCTGACCGCCAAGGGCATCCGCAAGTTCAACGTCGGCACCGAGCTGCTGGTCGGCTGGACCCGCAAGGCGCAGGAGACATTCGGGGCCACCAAGGTCAACAGCTCACTGCGCAACAACATCGTGCCCTGCAACGACGTCGTCGGCGAGATCGTCGCCCACAAGATCGCGCTGTTCATGGGGCGTCGTCCCGAATGAACCCGGCGGACTGCGAGGCTGCGGTGAGGGGAGCAATCCTGGTCCTGGTCGCGGGCCTGCCCGGCACCGGCAAGAGCTACTTGTGCGCACGCATAAGAGAACGCTTCCCGGGATGCACGCAGGTGTCCATCGACGACATCAAGGAGAAGCTGTGGGACGAGCACGGGTTCGACGACCTCGAGCAGAAACAGGCCCTGGAGCGCAGAGCACTAGGGATCTACTTCGATGAGATTGAAGCCGCGTTGAGTCCTGCCCCGCACAGTAGGGTCATGCATGACGACTCACACGGACCGATGGTGCTGTCCGATTACCCGTTCAGCGTGAAGCAGCTGCCGACGCTGCGGACACTGTGCGAGCGCCACGGCGCCACCGCGCTGACAATCCGCCTGACCGCCGACCTGGAGGTGCTGTTTGAACGCCAGCAGCGGCGGGACCTGGATCCCTCACGGCATCTGGGACACATCGTCGACCGGTACCATCGCGGCGACTCGCTCACGGATCGCAGCAGGGCCAGCGGCCTGCTGACCCGTGAGGAGTTCTACCGGCGCTGCACCACGCGCGGATACGACACCTTCCGGCTCGGCGAACTGCTGGAGGTGGACGCCACGGACCTGGACGCCGTTGATCATAAGGCGATCCTCGACTGGATCGCCGCACGGAGCTGAACCGTCATGACGAGTTTCGAGGATCTGCTGCAGATCCTCTCCGAGGAGCCACGTCCCTTCTCCTCCGGCGAGCTCGCGGCGCGGTTGGGAGTGTCCACCCGCACCATCCGCAACTACGTGACCGCCGCCAGTGAGCACTAC